>WGAE01000097.1 GCA_015489185.1 Campylobacterales bacterium | reverse complement strand
ATCGTTACATCATCCGGAATCATTTCATTTTCAATCAGATAACGACAAAAGGCGTATTCAGTTTCACTCGCACTCGGAAAACCGATCTCGATCTCTTTGAACCCCATCGAAACGAGCAGATTGAAAAAACGAACTTTCTTTTCAATATCCATCGGATTGATCAATGCCTGATTTCCGTCACGAAGATCGACTGAACACCAGATTGGTGCTTTTTCAATCTCTTTATCGGGCCAGGTGCGATCCGGTAACGCAATTTTTTCAAATTTTCTATATTTCATCTTTTTTTCTCTCTTCCTCAAATGTTAAATATATCGTACGCGGAACACTCCTGCGTACAAATCGTTTACAAAATTTTTTATGTTATAACAGCAGATACGTTACAAAAGCAGGATTGATTTGAATTGTCGCGCTTAACGCGCTAGCAGAGAGTCGCAAAGGAGGAGGAGCAGTACACAAGTTCCTGTTGTAGACTGAGAAAAGGTGTTATACCGTTTCATGACTGCTCCTTTCACATTTTTGCGAAAGTATACTCTAAAAGAGAATTTTTGTCAAGTAAGCTTTGGTTTCCTTTGTGATTTTATGAAAAAACGAACAATCGCTTCAAAAACGATTCGCCCTGCCGCTCTTTCTCCTCCAGGCGTGCTTTGCACGCCGCACGATACGCCCCCTGCGGAAAAGTAAAGAGATAGTTACGGTACGCTTCCGCAGTATCCAGACGCTGTGCCTCTTCCCATGCATGTGCGTCGTTTCGTGACATCTGTGCCTCACGAATCAACGTATCCAGCCGCTCAAGCGCCTCCTGTCTGTGTGCACCGGCGGGAAATTTCGATAAATAATTTTCATACGCTTCCACACTATCTTGAGTCACGGTCATATGCCATAATGTTTCTGCTTCATGAAGATGTTTGGTAATTGCCGTAATCTGAGCGATACTCTCTTTGTCGAGATAACGCAGTGTTGTGATTCCTGCAGGCAGAACAGAGAGTCTGTTCTTGTCCAGTCGCAACACTTCCAGATTTTCAAGTCTGACGATACTCTGCGGCAACGTTTCAAGACGATTGTGTCCGATATCAAGTTTTCGAAGTTGTGTCAGATTACCGATACTTTCGGGCAATGTACGAATATGCGTCCAGCGAACGGTCAAATGTCTGAGCGAACGCAACTCACCGATCCAGTCAGGAAGGCGTGAGATCGGATTTCCCCAGATGACCAGTGTCTCCAGTTTCTCTAAACGGCGTAAAAATTCCGGTAGTTCCGTAATCTGATTGTAACTGATATCAAGATGCCTGAGCTCTTTAAGAGATTGTATGAAATCGGGGACAATCGTCAGTTGGTTATTGGCAATTGAAAGCATCTCCAGTTTTGTCAGTGCCCCAATCCAGTCCGGAAGCTTGATCAGCGGATTGCCGGAGATATTGAGTTTTTTGAGCGTCGTAAGTTCCCCCATCCACTCCGGAAACTGTGTAAAAGCGTTATTGCTCAAATAGAGCTCTTCCAGATTTTCCAGACAACGCAACGCTTCCGGCAAAGCGGCGATTTGATTATGACTCAGATAGAGCTTTTGAAGTTTTGTCAATGCCGCCAGCACAGAAGGGACACCCCGAAGTGCATTCCCTCCCAGATCAAGCATCTCCAGATTTTGCAGTACCCCAATCCATTGCGGAATCTCAGTAATACGGTTTTTGGCCAGTTTCAATCTTTGCAACGCGGGGAGTTGTTGCAAAAAAGCGGGAAACGTCACAAACACGTTTTTACTCAAATCGATTTCACGCAAATAGGGTAACGTAAACGGAATCTGGGGCATCGCGTCGATCGCATAATTGGAAAGTTCGATCCTTTCGCGATAATAGAGCGCGCCCGGTACTGTCGGCAAATCTTTCGCTTCGATACGATACTGTTTGACCCACTCCTCCAGCGGTTCGAACGCAAAGGGATTGATCTTTTCGGTAACATTCAGATTGTATACCTGCCCGGCTACTTCCGAAGCATAGGCATAAAAACCCGCAAATTTTTTATAATAGGGTACCAGTGTCGAAGCGAAAGCATCGTCAAAAGAGGGTTCGAAACGACAGGAACGTACAAACGGCATCCCCTCCTTTTCAAAAATTCGATACGGCAGTACGATCTCTTTTTCCGTAAAACCTACCGTCGGGAAAAGTCCTGCAATCTCTTTGGCAAACAGTGTGGACGCTTTGGCAAAAATATCCGTCGTTCCCCATGCAATCGTATAGTATCCCGCCGCATACGCTTTTTCAAAAAAGTAATGCCAGGCGTTGTGGTCTGTAAAAAATTGATCGCACCGGTTCAGATCGATCAGCAACAATCCGTACGGTTCGACAAAACCGTCCAGTTTACGATTGAACGCATCGATCGTCGGAATCTGATGATCGAGTACTTCATGTTTGCGTCTGGAAAAATCTTCCTGTAACATTTGCAATACCTGCCCCGCAAATGCACTCTCTATGCCTTGAAACCAGTTTTTCTGTCGCCTTTTCAACGCCTGAAACGGTGTCGTATCGGCAAAACAGTATACCTGCAAAGTGCCCAGAGGTAAAAAAGAGGCCACACCGTATGCAACCTCTGCGACATACGCCGCGTCGTGTGCACCCTCTTTCGATAAAATGGTCACACCCCCCTTGTAAGTGGGCATTAAGAGTGGAAACGCCACCCCTTTGGTTTCGATTTTTCCCAGTGGAATTCCCCATGGAAATCCGTAATATTGCCTCTGCATTGCCTGACTCCCGGTTTGAAGTAGGTGAAATATCGGACTTTTTGCGTTTTTTTGAAGCAAACTGTACATGCAGTTTGGATAAAATGAATCAGGCAACTTTATTTCGGAACGAAAGGTGAAAGGGGTTCGACGCGAAATCGTATTGCTGTTACTGCTCTTCATGACACTGACGGCAGATGCGGATATCTTTGCCGATCTGAACAAAACCGCCTGCTATACCGACAAGCTTTCCCATACTTTTCGCGAAAAAACAACCCGACAATACCACCGTATGCTCTACCGTATCGATGCCTTCCTAAGCGACAGTAATGACTTCAACAAAAGCTGCTACGCACAGATTCGCAAAAGTCGGATGCTGGTCATTTTTACACTCAAAGACAATCCCTCTCTCGATATCCACCTGCGCGGGAATATTGTTTTGCCGCGGTTTAAAAACAGGGTCGAGCTGACATTCAGCCAAAAAGACAACAGCGAAGTCGATAACCAGCGTGCAATGACCGGATATGACGATGTCGTCAAAGACAACAAAGCGCGTGTCGGACTCAAATACTACTTTTTAAGACAAAAACGGGAAGTTCTGTATACCAAACTCAGTTTCAAAGTCGGCGGTTCATTCGGTCCCTATCTGAAACTCGGTTACCAAAAAAGTCACCTGAGTGACAGCTTTCTGGAGACCACGTTCGACAATGCTTTTTACTACTACCTCAACGGTACCCGTCCCGCCGCATCGACAGCAATAACATTCTATAAACCGTTGACGGCAGACTACTGGCTTGCACAGGGAAATAAACTTTTCTGGGAGGGTGATAACGAATTTTTCTTAAATCATACGCTGGTGTTGTATCAAATCTTCGATCTGAAAAACCGGATTGCGTGGAAAGCGGATTATACGACTGTATGGGATCGTCACAAAAGTTTCAGGCAGGATGACTTCACTCTCTCCGCCGCCCTCTTTCACCGCTTCGACAAATGGTTTTTCGCCGAAGCGGTACCGAGATTTTCCAAATCCCGCCGTAACGGTTATACTACGGACTGGGGATTTTCTCTCAATATCGGCATGCTGCTTGGAAACTGAGATTTTCAGCCGCCGCCGACAAAGTGCAGAAACTCTACTTTATCGCCCTCTTTGAGGGTATGCGTCTCCCACGCCTCTTTTTTGACGACTTCCATATTGACGGCGCTTGCCATCGTCTTCTCTTCAATACCAAGTCTCTGAAGCAACGCTTTAATCGTCGTATTCTCCTCGATTTGCTGTTCTTGACCGTTGACAATAATCGAAATCATTTTTCCCCCTTCCTGAAAATCACGCCTTTGAATCGCTCTCCCATAAACGCGGGATCGATCAACATTTTGGCGCGATTAAGTTCCGCCTGATATGTCACCTGATCGACATTTTCACGCAACATATCCAGCAACTGTATGATACCAAAATTTACCAGCATTGCCAACTGGGTACGATACGCCTCGAGTTTCGCCCCATTCTGTTTATAGGCATCGATCAGATGGGTAAAGTGGACATCATATGTAATATCGCTTTGGGCAAAAAGTGTCTCAAGCGATAGTTGTTGCGGTTTTTCCGCTTCGTCGGTCACAAAGTCGGTCAGCGCGAAGAAGGGGATCGTCTGATGTTTATGATAGATGCGTATTGAAAAGTCGGGTCGCGGTTGCAGATCACCGTAATCAAAGGTGACAAATTCATAGCGCCCAAACGCCTCTCCCATCGCCGCCGCAAAGCTTTCATATCCCTTTGCAACCTCCCCCTTTTGCAAACCGTAACGTTTGACGATCGACCTCGTAAAATCGTCTTGCTCTCCAAAAACAAAACGGTACGGTTGGGCTTCATAAAGCATTTTGCCCTCATTGACAAGTTCACACCCAAACGCGTCAAAAATTTCATTGGCGAGTAAAAACCCGCTCTCTTCTTCAATATCTGAAAAATCTTCATGAAGTTCAAGAGATACCGCATCACCGAACGATTCGCGAAAATAGGCTTCCTGCGCATATCGGTTTTCCGCCTGCGGTTCAACAATCGCAAACCGCAGCGTTTCAAGCAGTTTAGGACGCAGCGTATAAACAAACTGGACAATATCCGCCAGTAAATATCCTTTATGTGCCCCGACCTCCGCTACGACAGTATTTTCGGGTAAGAACCCTTCATCGATCACATCGATCAGACGTCTTGCGATCGCACCGCCGAAAAACATACTCGAACTGACCGCCGTATAGAAGTCTCCCTCTTTCCCGATCGTACGAAAACGGGTATAGTATCCTCCCTCTCCGTAGAGCCAATCGTTCATGTAGTCACTAAACGGTCGCAACAGCTTACACCTTTATCGCCGCAAACGCTTTTTCAAGTCGCACAAACCCCTCTTCCACCTCCGCTTTGGAGATTGTCAGCGGCGGCAGGAAACGGAGGGTATTGCGTCCCGCCTTAAGAACGAGCAACCCTTCCCCAAAAGCATTGTCAACCAGTTGCGTCAGTAACTCTGCGCTGCGAATGCGCAGTCCCCGCATCAGCCCAAGCCCTACCTCTTTTTCGACAATATCAGGATACTCCGTCACAAAACGGCGTAACCTTTCCTCAAAAAAGAGAATCGCTTCGTCAAGCCCGCCGCTGTTTTTATACGCTTCCAGAATCTCCAGCACTTCATACGCGGCACGTGTAACCAGATAGTTTCCGCCAAAAGTACTCCCGTGATCGCCCGGCTGAAAAATATCTTTGAGACGGGTCATCACCACACCGATCGGCACGCCGTTTCCTAGCCCTTTGGCAACGGTGATGATGTCGGGTTCGATTTCATAAAGGTTGGAGGCAAAGAGTTCTCCGGTGCGGTAGATCCCGGTCTGCACTTCATCGACCGCGAGCAAAATATCCTTGCTGCGCAGCAGCGCGGCAAGTTCCTGTACTCTCTTTTTATCCTGCGGCGCCACGCCTCCTTCTCCCTGCACCAGTTCAATCAACACACAAACGGTGTGATCATCAAGCATATCGGAGATCGCATCCAAATCTTCCGCATAGACAAAGCCGTCCGGATAGGGACCGAACCAGTGGTGCATCTTCTCCTGCCCCGTCGCTTTGAGGGTCGAGATGGTGCGTCCGTGAAAGGAGTGCTTGAGGGTAATGATTTTATAGCGTTTGGGTTCGCCGTCCACTTCTCCGTACTTACGGGCAATCTTGATCGCACCTTCGTTCGCCTCCGCCCCGCTGTTGGCAAAGAAACAGCGCATATCGTATCCAGACTTCTCCACCAGCGACTTTGCCAGCTTCGCTTGCGGCTCGATCAGGTAGAGATTGGAGATATGGATGATCTTTTGTGCCTGATCACAGATCGCTTCCGTCACACGCGGATTGGCGTGCCCGACACTCACGACACCGATTCCGGATGTAAAGTCGATATATTCCTGACCTTGATCGTCAAAAACGCGTGCTCCCTCCCCTCGCACAAAATTGACATAGTTACGTGCATATGAATGGAGAATAAAATTTTTATCTATCTCTTCCGACATAACATTTCCTTAAAGTTAACTGCTCTATAATGATTTGTTATGAATTTTAGCTTCATATTGATTAAACTCTGTTAGAATAATCGCATGAGAGACCTGAACAAAGAACCAACAATGCATCAAACAGGAATACATCCGCTTCTGAACAAAATTATCGGTTTTTTATTGCTGATCGGCACTTTCGGTGCCGCCGCGTGGCAGGCACTATTTCATCTTTTCGGAGCATAAACCGTGGGTAAAGCGAAACGTTATATTCCCGATACATCTTCCGACCGCCGCTTTTTGATCAAAGGTGTTTTGCTCTACGTGCTGGCACTGCCTCTGATTTTCGCACTCTTTTTTGCACTGGTTTCCGGTAAAACCGCTTCGATTATCACGCTTGCCGTCGCAACCGCCCTTTCACTGCTCGGAGCGACTGTCGCCAGACGCGGTTTTTGGAACGAGCGGACGTACCACCGAAGCAAAATCGCCAAAGCACCCAGGCACAAATATAAAACCGTTGCGGCAATCATTCTGTCATTTGCAACTTTTTATACTTCATGGTTTGCCGCCGGCAATTCGCTCCTGCTGAGTCTCCTGCTTGCTCTCTTTTTCCTGCTGGGATTTTATCTCTATTACGGATTCGATCCCGTCAAGGATAAAGTGGGCGACCTGGGTATCGGTGTCACCGCGGAAGAGGTGATCGAAATCACCGGTCGTGCGAAAGAGAGCCTGCATAAACTGGAACATATCCGAAAAGAGATTGACGATCCCGACGTCGCACAAATGATCGCACAGGTCGTCAGAGAAACCAAAGAGGTGATCGATGCGATCGAAAACGATCCCAACGATCTCTCCAAAGCGCGTAAATTTTTCAACGTCTACCTTTACAGAACCGAGCAGATCAGCAACGCGTATCTGAAAAATCATCAAAAAGACGGCATTGATACGCAACTTCGCGACAACTTTAAAGAGTTGCTCAAAAGCGTCACCGAAACGATTCATGAACAAAAAGCCAGACTCGATGAAGAAGATATCACCCGTCTCGATATTCAGATCGAAGCGCTGACAAAACAACTTAAAAACGAAGGAGTATAAAAATATGGAAGAAAAAAGCAACCCACAACAACCTGAAGAATCCACACCGCAAGTCTCCGAAAAAAAACCGGAAGCGACATCCGCAGAACCGCTTCATGAAGCCTCAAAAACCTCTGCGGAAAAAACGGAGGAGGCATTACCTGCGGAAACAGTCGAAAGCGGAAGCGAGCAACTCAAAGAGATGATCACCAAAGACGGTATATTACGCTACGAAGATGCCGATGAAGTCACCCAGACCAAAATGGATGTCATCGCAAGTGAAATCAATATTCATGATCCCAACTCCGTCATCTTCTTCGGTGCCAAAGCACAGGAGAATATCAACCGTGTCAGTGAAAGTATGCTTGAGGGAGTCAAAAACAAAGACCTGGGACACGCCGCCGATTCGCTCAACAATCTTGTCGCCGCGATCCAGGGTTTTGACGTCGACGCGCTCGACCCGAATAAACCGCAGGGATTTTTTGCCAAACTCTTCGGGCTTGCCAGCCCCGTCGCCAAATTTATCGGCAAATATGAAGAGGTACGCAAACAGATCGACGCCATCACCGACCATCTCGAACAGCAAAAGACACAGCTTTTGACCGATATCACTTCGCTTGAGAGGCTCTATAAAGTCAATTTCGAATTCTTTAAAGAGCTGGAACTCTATATCGCGGCGGGTGTACATAAACTCGAACAGCTTGACAAAGAGATCATCCCCAAACTCGAAGCGGAAGCGGGATCGAGCAAAAAGATGCAAAAAGCGCTTCGTCTGAAAGATGTCATCAATACCCGCGACGATCTGGAACGACGTATTCATGATCTCAGACTCACCAGACAGGTGGCGATGCAGGCGCTTCCGACCATCCGTATGGTACAGGACAACGACAAATCGCTTGTCTCTAAAATCAGCTCCGTACTGGTCAATACCGTGCCGCTTTGGAAAAACCAGCTCGCACAGGCGATTACGATCTACCGCAGCAGCGAAGCGGCAAAAGCGGTCAAAGAGGCGACCGATATGACCAATGATCTGCTTGAGAAAAACGCCGAAGCGCTCAAAGAGGCAAATCGCGAGACAAGAGAACAGATCGAACGGGGCGTTTACGATATCGAAACGATCAAAAAAGCAAATCAGACTCTGATCGACACTATCCGGGAGAGTCTGGAAATCGCACAAAAAGGGAAAGAGACCCGAAGACTTGCCGAGCAGGAGCTTATCGAGGTCGAAAATCAACTCTACGACGCGCTGCTTGCCGCCGGCAAAATCAGACGCAAATAGCCGAACAAAGGATCGTATATGGGCTTTTGGGACAAAATTTTCGGAGAATTTATCGATGTCATCGACTGGCTGGACGAGAGTAACGATACCCTCGTCTATCGCTTCGAGCGCTACAATAACGAGATCAAATATGGTGCAAAACTGACGGTCAGGCAGGCACAGGCGGCGGTATTCGTCAATGAAGGGGAGATCGCCGACGTGCTGGGTCCGGGCATCTACGAACTGACAACACAAAATCTGCCGATCCTGACAACCCTCCAGCACTGGGATCACGGGTTCAACTCTCCGTTCAAGGCGGAGATCTACTTTTGCAACCTGCGCCGTTTCACCGATTTGAAATGGGGAACGAAAAATCCGATTATCCTGCGTGACAAAGAGTTTGGCGCGGTACGACTCAGAGCTTTTGGAACCTACGAAATCCGTATCGAAGATCCACGCAAATTTATCGAAGAGATCGTCGGCACCAACGGACACTTTACCGTCGACGATATCAGCAATCAACTACGCAATATCATCATTGCACGTTTCAGCGATATCGTCGCCAGCAGCGGTATACCGATTCTCGATCTTGCGGCAAACTACGACCAGCTCTCAGCATACGTGCAGGAAAAGATCGCCAGAGAATTTCAGTCCTACGGGCTTGAACTCTCAAAAGTTTTGATCGAAAATATCTCCGTACCGCCGGCTGTCGAGGAGGCGCTCGACAAACGCACCTCGATGGGCATGATCGGAGATCTGCGTAAATATCTCGATTTCCAAACCGCCGAATCACTGACCAAAGAGGGTTCCACCTCCGATATGGTCGGTATGGGCGTCGGATTTGCGATGGCGGACAAACTTGCACGTCGTTTCGAAGAGCAGCCGACCAAACCGCAAAAGCCTTATGTCCCCGAGCCGTTTGAAAAGATGTACTACTATGCACAAGGCAAAGAGCCTGTCGGTCCGCTCAATATCGATGAAGTCGAAGCACTGATCAAGGAGGGTAAAATCGATTCCGATACTCTGATGTGGAGTACCGGTATGGAGAAATGGACGAAAGCCAAAGCGATCGAAGAGGTCGAGACCCTCTTCAACTACCTTACCCCGCCCCCGCTGTGATGATAAAACCCGTAAAAGAGAGTCTGCACGTTGCAAACCGATAGCTCGACTACGTTTACCCAAAAGACATTTCCCTGTCCCCAGTGCGGGGCATCGATGATCTTTACCGCCAAAAACGCCACACTGACGTGTGAATAC
>WGAE01000096.1 GCA_015489185.1 Campylobacterales bacterium | reverse complement strand
GACACTGATCATCCGTACGATACCGGAAAATCTTTTCTCAATCATTACAGGACTTTTTATCGTAGCTATCGGTCTGGCACTTTTTATTCGCGGACTGGAGACAGGAATCTTTCCCATAGGTGAATCACTGGCAATCAACTTTTCCAAAAAGGGTTCGGTATTTTGGCTTTTGCTCTTTGCGTTTACCATCGGTTTTGCCACTACTGTCGCCGAACCGGCGCTGATCGCCGTTGCCAATAAAGCGGCGGCAATCAGCGCCGGAAAAATCGATGCGCTCCTCTTACGTCTGACCGTCGCTCTCTCCGTCGGTTTTGCCATCGCGCTCGGCGTCTTTCGCATTTTAACCGGACATCCGATTCAGTACTATATCATCACCGGTTACGTACTCGTGGTACTCATCACTTTTTTCGCGCCCAAAGAGATCATCGGACTTGCCTATGACAGCGGCGGTGTGACGACATCGACCGTGACGGTTCCGCTGGTAGCGGCGCTGGGTATCGGGCTGGCATCCTCCATCAAAGGGCGTAATCCCGTCATAGACGGTTTCGGGCTGATCGCGTTTGCCTCCCTGACACCGATGATCTTCGTTCAGCTATACGGTATAGCCGTCTACGCTTTTGTACCGGATGCATCCGAAAACTTCACAACAATCGGTGAAGCGGTCAAAGAGACTGTGGAAGCAGCGTCCAAATTCGATCCGTGGTCGATTTTGTGGGATCTGCTGGCGGTCATCAAAGATGTGGCGCCCATTTTGGCGGTGATCTTCTTTTTTCAGTATTTCATCATCCGACAACCTCTCCCTCATCTGCGCAAAATTATCGCAGGAATTATGCTGGTCATTCTGGGACTTTACGCGTTTATCCTCGGACTGGAGATGGGACTTTTCCCGATCGGAGAGACGATCGCCTTTCAACTGACGGCAATGCAAAACAATTTGCTGATCTATCTTTTCGGCTTTCTGATCGGCTTTTCGACCACGATGGCAGAACCCGCCCTCCTTGCCGTCGCCCTCAAAGCGGCGGAAGTCAGCGAAGGGAGAATCAACCAGACCGTACTGCGTATCTTCGTCGCAACGGGTGTGGCAATCGGTATCGCGCTGGGAGCGTACCGAATTGTAGCGGGAGAGCAGATTCACTACTATATCATTACAGGCTATATCATAGTAATTTTACTGACCTGGTTTGCACCGCGCTATATTATCCCCATCGCCTATGACAGCGGCGGCGTGACGACCTCAACCGTCACGGTTCCGCTGGTGGCGGCGCTGGGACTTGGACTGGCGGAAAATATCGAGGGGAGAAATCCGCTGATTGACGGATTCGGGCTGATCGCGTTTGCATCGCTTTTTCCGATGATTACCGTTATGGGATACGGTATCTATGCCGCTTCCCGTAAAAGACAACATTTAAACCATAAAAAGGAACCCTCATGAAGTGCGAAACAGAAAACATCCTTTTTAAAAGATGGCTTCAAATCGCAAAAACAAACCGAAACATTTCTTCAGTCCGGAAACATTCAAATCCGTGAAAACAGCACTCGCATTCTACCGACCCGGACGTGTCGGAAAAGTCTTTCGCTTCCTGCTGACTATCTTTTTGCTCATCAAAAAAAGAGAGCGTTTTCTTTTCATAAAACCCCTCTCACCGGAGGCGCTGACCGAAACGATCCAGGAGCTGGGCGCAGGCTATATCAAACTGGCACAGGTACTCGCCACCCGAGCGGACTTTTTCGAAGGGGCGTATCTTGAAGCACTGAAAAGACTTCATGACGAAATTCCGCCAATGTCCAAAGAAGCATTTGCACGTATTTTCGCACGCGCGTTTCCCCACTCACCGTTTGCCTCTTTTTCTGATACACCCATCGCAAGCGCTTCCATCGGACAGGTTCATGAAGCCTATCTAAAAAACGGTACGCGTGTCGCGGTCAAACTGCGCCGTGACGCCATCGAAAAACAGATCGCCGCGGATATCCGAATTTTACGTTTTTTCAACCGCCTGTTTCGTCCTCTCTTCTCCTACTACACCAAAAATTCCGTCGAAGCGGTGATCGAAGAGTTTGCGATCATGATCACACAGGAGGTGGACTTTACCAAAGAGCTGGAGAACCTGCAGAACTTCTCACGCACCTACGCAAACAGCGGTGTCCTCTTCCCCCGCCCCTTTGTCGAGTACTGCAGTGAAGACGCTCTTGTGATGAGTTTTGAGGAGGGGTATCGTTTCGACGACAAAGCGCATCTGGCAAAACTGGGTGTCAGCTTTGAAAAGATCATGGAGAAACTGATCTACTTCTATACCGAACAGATGCTGATCAACGGCTATTTCCACGCCGATCCGCACCCCGGAAACCTGCTGAT
>WGAE01000095.1 GCA_015489185.1 Campylobacterales bacterium | reverse complement strand
GACAGGTACCTTGACGTTGGTGAAACCTCTTTGACGATACACTTGACTACGACTTCATGAAGACGTAGCAAAATCAGATTATATATCAGATATAAAAATAGTTTAGATTTTACTGGAATGATACTTATAATTTTATTAGGAAGCCCTGATATTCCAGGCGTGCGAACCCCCCGGAATATCGTGTTTGGAAGAGACTCTTCGTCAGATAACCGCGTAAGCGACCCAGTTGCATTCCGGAATCGCTTCCAGTTCGCGTAATACCTCTTTGGAAATTTCATCATCAACCAGCACAACCGCAAGTGCAGACCCCTTGCCGTCCCTTCCGAGTCTGAAATCGGCAATGTTAATATCATGTGTGCTGAGCGCTGTCGTAATCTGTGCGATAACACCGCGTTTATCTTCGTTAGAGAAGAAAAGCATTTTCCCTTTGGGTTTGAAGTCGAGTTTGATATCGTTGATATTCACGATCTTTTCATGGGTATCTGAAAAGACCGTTCCTCCGATACGAATCGTATGACGATCGGTCGTCAGGATAATTTCGATCTTGTTTTTGTACTCACTCTGATTGGGCACGACATTGCTCTGCAAATCGATCCCGCTCTCTTTGGCGACAAATTCGGCATTGACATAGTTGATCTTTTCGCCCATCGCCTCTTTGAGCGCACCTACCAGCGCAAACGTACGCAAACTGTCGACATACTCGGCGACATCCCCTTCCGCCTCGACTTTGAACTTCTTGATCGGACCGACATTGATCTGCGCCGCAAGATACCCGATCTTCTGCGCCAACTCGAGATACGGTTTGACAAATGCGGGCAATTCACTCTCTTTGATCGGCAAATTCAGCGCATTCGGATAGCTGGTACCGCGTGCCGCACTGATTGCCTGTTCTACCGCCTGTGTTGCGATCTTTTCCTGTGACTCAAGAGTATTCGCACCCAGGTGCGGTGTAACCGACACATTTTCAAGATCAAGCAGTTTATTGTCAGTAGCCGGCTCTTTTACAAAAACATCAATCCCCGCCCATGCGATTTTACCGCTTTTAAGTCCTTCATAGAGTGCATCTTCGTTATACAACCCGCCACGTGCACAGTTGATGAGCCGTACACCATCCTTCATCTTCGCAATCTCATCTTTACCGATCATATCGATCGTCTCTTTGGTCTTGGGGGTATGGATCGTGATAAAATCACAGGCAAGGATATCGTCAAAATTACGCGTATAAGTCACACCCATATCGAGTGCTTTTGCCGGATCGATATAGGGATCGTAGGTAATTACCTCCATCTCAAACGCGAGCGCACGTTTAGCAACACGGCTACCGATATTTCCAAAACCGATGATCCCCAGTTTTTTATCTTTGAGTTCAATCCCGTACCACTTTTCACGTTTCCATACACGTTCAAGTTTCAGATGGTTGTGTGCGTTTGGAAAACTTCTGGCAGCCGCCAGCATATGCGCCATCGTCAACTCAACCGCGGCAATCGTATTTGCCGTAGGAACGTTCATGACAATAATACCGCGCTTGCTGCACCCCTCAATGTCGACATTATCCACACCGACGCCGGCACGAACGATCGCTTTCATTCGTTTTGCATGCTCTAAAAAACGAGCATCGACGTCGGTTGAACTGCGTGTAATCGCGACATCGTACTCCCCAATGATATCAAGCAATTTCTCTTTGTCAACATCCGAAGCATCCAGAAACTCGATGTCACTTTGCTCTGAAAGAATTTCCAGACCCTTCTGATGAATTTTATCGCAGACAATAACTTTTTTTGTTTGCATAGACTCCCCTAATTTAGATTGATATGATATACAGTGCGCGGATAGGAAAAAACGTTCTGTTTGCGGTGCAGCCGCATTCGATAGATCCAGCTATCTTTTTCGGAGACCGCATCGAGTACCTGCCGCAAATCTTCCGGCAACGCCTCTGCTTTGGGCGAAAAGGTGTCGGGAAGTTTTACCGGGGTATAACGGTAGATGCCAAACAGCATACCCGCCAGCACCAATGTCAGGAAGCTAAAAAGCAGGTACAGCCGTCCGGTCTTGCGCATCGGTTATTTCAGCTGATCTTTGATCACATCCCCGAGCGTGATTTTAGTATCGTCGTTGTAGGCATTGAGCGCCTCTTTCTCTTTGATTCTGGAAACTTTTCTGACCGAGAGTCTGATACGATTCTTCTCCACGTCGATAAATGAAATCGCCGCTTCGATCTCTTCACCGATCTCAAGCTCATCCGCTTTCTTTTCACCCAGATCTTCATGACGGATCAGTGCGTCAACTCCCTCTTCCAGTTCTACGAAGACACCGAAATCTTTGATATCACGCACTTTTGCTTTGACAATTTCATTCGGTTTGTGCGCTTTGGCGAATTTTTCGATCGGACTCTCTTCAAGCTCTTTTTTACTCAACGAAATCTTTTCACGTTCATGATCGATCCGTACAATTTTGACTTCGACTTCATCTCCCGGTTTGAGCACATCTTTGGCTTTGACTTTCCTGTCCCATGAAACGTCTTCGTTATGAAGCAATCCTTCGACACCGCCGATTTTGACAAATGCACCAAAATCGGTAAGCGTCGTCACTTCGCCTTTGACGACATCGCCCGCTTTATGACTCTTTTTGAATTCATCAAACGGTTTCGGAAGCACATTTTTCAAAGAGACGCGCAGTTTTTGCTTTTCAAAATCCATTTCGACGATCTCGACGTCGATCTCCTGACCTACTTCAAGATAATCTTTTGGATGTTTGATATTTTTATCCCAGGAAATCTCGGATACATGCAGGAAACCTTCCACATCGTTCCCAAGATCAACAAACGCACCGTACGGTTCGATATTGCTCACCTGTACTTTTACCGCATCGCCCACTTCAAGCTGCTCTGCCAGATCATCCCACGGATTCGGCGTCGCTGCTTTAATAGAGAGTGAAAGATGTCTTTTTGCTTCATCGTAACCGATCGCTTTGACCGGTACTACTTCACCCTCTTCGTAAAGTTTGGAGGGATTGACCGGACCTTTGTAGCTGATTTCGCTGTAGTGCACCAGTCCGTCCACACCGCCGACATCGACGAACATTCCGTAACTGGTGATCTTTTTAATCGTTCCTTCAACCGGCTCGTCGCTGTTGAGCAGCTTGTCGATGATCTCTTTCTTCTTCGCGCGATCCGCTTCGATCAGCACTTTACGCGAACCAACGATCGAATTGTTCTCTTTGTCGACTTTGAGCACCTGAAGTTTTACCTTCTTACCGATCGTCGATTTCGTATCTTTCAGATACGCCTGCGATTTCGGTAAAAAGACTTCGATACCTTCGTTCGTTTCGACAATGAAACCGCCTTTGTTTTTTCCGATTACTTTGCCCTCAAGTACGACCGGCTCACCGTTTTCATCATAATTTTGTACGAACTCTTCCACTTTTTTCGTTCGCAACGCTTTTTTGTAAGAGAGCCCCGGACGCTCGTTTCTGTAACCCGTGATCATCACGGTGATCTTGTCACCGACATTAAAAAGCAGATTTCCCTCTTCGTCGACGATTTCGTCACGACGGAGAATCCCTTCCTGCTTTTTACCCACATCGACAAGCACACTGTTCTCTTCCGGCTTATCCGCAACAATCACACCTTCAACAATATTCCCGCCTTTCTCCTCTTTCAGAGAAGCTTCAAACATCGAAGCAAAGTCATCTTCATCACCTAAATCCATCGCCTCGATGGCACTTTTACTATGAGCTTTTACGCCCGCCTCGTTTAACATCACAATCCTTTTATATTATGTTTTTTCAAATTTGAGCCATTATACAGAAATGTTTCTTATTTTTTCAATGACATTCTGAATAATCCAGTCGGGGGTCGAAGCACCTGCCGTCACTCCGCAAAGCTTTTTCCCCGTAAACCACTCAGGCTGAAGTTCTTCAGGAACTTCAATATGGTAACTGTCGGCACAGTTACTTTTGACGATACTGAAAAGCTGCTTGGTGTTGGAGGAGTTCTTTCCGCCGATGACCACCATCACATCCGCCTCTTTGCTCAGTTTATCCGCCGCTTCCTGATTTTCAAAGGTCGCGTTGCAGATCGTATTGAAGACCCGTACCTCTTTGACATTCTCGACCAGATAGTTGATAATCTTCATGAACTCTTTGACTTTACGGGTTGTCTGTGACACCACCGCTACTTTGGGACCGAGATAGACATTTTCCAACTCAGCAACATCCATAACAACCAGCGGTTCGTTGACGGCATAACTCTTGACCCCCTTCACTTCCGGATGTTTTTCATCTCCGAAAATGACGATCTTATACCCCTCTTTACTCATCTCTTCGACGATCTCCTGAGGCTTGGTGACAAAGGGACAGGTCGCATCGATAATCTCTTTGCCGCTTTTTTGTAAGGTCTCAAGTTCGTTTTTGACAATACCGTGTGTACGGATGATCACCCGATCGGTCTTTTTCAGTTCATCCAGTTCATGTGCCGTCGTGACATTGAAGTTTTCCTGCAATCGATTGATCTCTTCTCTGTTGTGAATCAGAGGACCGTACGTAAAAGCGTTTTTCGACTCCTCCGCAATCTCGATCGCACGTTTGACACCGAAACAAAAACCGTAATTTTCCGCTAATCTAATCTCCATTTTCCACCTCCCCGATACGCGCCAGAAGCTGCGTAAAATTTGGAAACGACGTACGGATACAATCTGTATCCTCAATCTCCATCCCGCTGACAAGTCCCGCAATCGCAAAACTCATCGCGATACGATGATCCCCGTGTGAATCGATCACCGCTTTTTTGAAACGTCCCCCTGTGATCGCATAACCGTCTTCAAACTCTTCCACTTCGATAGCGCAACGACGCAGGTTATCCACCACGCTGCGAATACGATCACTCTCTTTGACACGAAGCTCTTTAGCGTTTTTGACACGGCTCTCACCTTCCGCCGCAGCCATCGCAATCGCAAGCGCGGGCAGTTCGTCGATCAGCCAGGCAATATTCTCCTCAACCGTTACACCGTGCAAAGGCGCGTGCGTGACGACAATATCCCCGATCGGTTCATATTTATCTTCATGAAGCACAAATTCCACATTTGCACCCATCCGTTCCAGTACCCGATACGCCTCAATCCGCGTCGGATTCAAAGACAAACCTTTGAGTACGACACGACTGCCCGGAACGATCGCCGCGGCAACCGCGAAAAAGAAAGCACTCGACGGATCGGCGGGCACCGTAATATCCAGCGGCTGCAGAGGCCCTTGCATCGGCGTAATCGTAATCGTCCCGTCCTTCGCAACATCGATATCGGCACCCATTCCTTTGAGCATACGCTCACTATGATCCCTGCTCAGGTGCGGTTCCCGATACTTGGAAGGGGTATCGGCATTTAACGCCGCCAGAATCATCGCACTCTTCACCTGAGCCGAAGCGATCGGAGATACATAGTCAAACCCGTCCAGATGCTCCACACCCCGAATCGCGATCGGCGCGAGATTCCCCTCTTCTCTTCCGTCGATCTTCGCACCGATACTTCGAAGCGGATCCGCAACACGACGCATCGGGCGCGCCGCCAGATATTTGTCGCCGAAAAGCACGAAAAATCCGGGACGTGAAGCCAAAAACCCCATAAAAAGCCGCATCGCGGTACCGGAGTTGCCGCAATCCAAAATCGCAGCGGGCTCATTGATCGATGCAGGCGGTGTGACGGTAATCACTTCTCCTTCATCATCCACTTTTGCGCCCAGTTTTTCAACAATTGAGAGTGTATTGAGCGTATCTTCGGCGCGTAGGAAATTACGTACCCTCGACGGCTTGTCACTTAAAAGCGAAAAGATCGCACACCGGTGCGAAATCGACTTGTCCGGCGCGATCGTATCGATCGCAATATCAAAACGCTTTGCAGGTTTGACAATCAAACGACTCATCGTATCACGATCCCCAGATGCGATTTCAGACGCTCCAACACCTTATCGATCATCGCCGTAATCTCCTCTTCGGTCAGTGTCTTTTCGTCGGAGCGAATCACAAAACGCACCGTCAGACTGACATTCTCACCCAAATCCTCGCTCTCGAAAAGATCGATCGGGTAAAACTCCCTGATCTCAACCGGAATATCCTCTCTCAGCGCCTCTTTGATCGTATCAAACGCCACCGTTTTCGGCACCAGCAACGACAAATCCCGTGTCACGGAAGGAAATTTCGCATAACTTTTCGCCTGTACCGTCTCGTACGGCAATGCGGCAAAATCGACCTCACACACGTAGGTGCGCGGCAGATCGAAATCTTTCTCCGTATTGGCATGCACTCTGGCAATATACCCGACAGATTTCCCGTCAATCTCAATCGTCGCATACTCATACGGACTAAAAAGCGCTTCGACCTCTTTTTTTGCCTTGAGTTCAAACGCTCCGATCACCGCCGACACTTTGTCCGCAAAAGAGAAAAAGTCGACCGTGACGGGTTTACCGTGATTTTTGAGTGACGCCTCCTCCAGATGCCCGCTGAAAACAAACGCCATCTTCTCCGTTTCATGACGCTTTTCGTCGACCACACGTCCCAGTTCAAAAAGCGCGACACGCTTTCTGCCGTTTTTGATATTGGAAGATGCCGACTCGAGCAGATGCATCACCAGTGTCGTGCGCAACGTATTGAGCTCTTCACTGATCGGATTTTGCAAATCAAGCGCCTCATCCAGCACCGGCAATCCGTATTTTTGCTGCAGTGCTCTGTTTGCAAAAAAGTAGTGTACCGACTCGAAAAATCCCGCGCCCGCCGCTTTGATGCGATATTTATTGCGCTTTTTATACAGATCGTACGCCTCATTCAACCGACGCTGCTCAATTATCTCCAGCGGTTTGGCGACGATATTGTCGATTCCTATAAAACGCACAAGCTCTTCAACGATATCCTGCACGCCGTAAATATCTGTTCTGAAATCGGGAACGACAATGATAAAAAAGTCCTCTTTGCGCATACATGAAATCCCAAGCCGTGACAAAATCGCCACCACCTGCGCCGGATCGACCGGCTGACCGATAAAGTTGTCGATAAACGCCTGTGAAACTTTCAGTATACGCTCTTCCGTTTTAGGCATGTAACGCTCTTCACCGCCGTAAATGCGCGCGCCGCACTCTTTGCTGATCGTATCGCACAGAAAATCGAGCCCCAGTTCCAGATCGGTCTCACTGCCGCGGGATGTGTTGTAGTAGAGATCATCCGCTTCCAGACCAAGCTCCGTTTTGCGCGCGGAGATCGTATCCGGATCGACATAACTTGCTTCCAGAATCAGATGCCTCCCCTTCGGCTCCGAAATCTCCGCATCCTGATTCAACCCGATCTGCGAAAGCACTTTACCGTTGCAGCGAAGCACATCGACCCCGTTTGCCTCTCTTTTCAGCTCCAGCGTCACTTTACCCTCGTCGTTGTAGAGCTGATCGAAATCGTATACCCGCAAAATCACGCCCGTACTGTGTATTGCATAGGTAACTTTCTGATGCAACGGACGTTCATGATATTTCCCCGCACAAGCAATCCGAAACGCCTCCAGCAGCCGCGGCTCACACGGTTCAAACTCCGCAAAACGATAGACCACCCGCGCCTCAGGCTCACCCACGACCTGAAAACGCAATACACGTGCAATCCCGCGACGATCATCTTTGAAACTGCGCTCATAAGCGCGCAACGTCCGATCATACGCCGCCGCCAGGTCTCTTGCAATCCCTCTGACACTCAGCGCGTCTCCCCGGTTGGCGGTCAGTTCCACTTCGATGATATCATCATTGAGCAACGGATAGGTACGAAGCTCCCGCCCCGTTACCAGTTCGCCGATACTCTCATCGAGCACCATAATCCCGTCGTTCATCTGAGGCAAACCGATTTCGGTAGAACCGCAGATCATCCCGTTCGATTCCACACCGCGCAACTTCGCCTTTTTGATCACAAACCCGTTACCCAGATCCGCGCCGATCGTCGCTACCGCGACCGTCTGCCCCGCCGCCACGTTCTTCGCACCGCAGACAATCTGCGTCGTTTCGTCACCCAAATCGACCTGACAGACATTGAGCTTATCCGCATCGGGATGCTTCTCGCACGAGAGCACGCGTCCGACCACAACCTTTTCGGGAATGCGCAACTTCTCGACCGAATCGACCTCCAGCCCGATACTGTTAAGTGTCTCGCACAACGCCTCCGTACTCTTGTCGGAGATATCTATCCACTCCTGTAACCACGCTCTTGTGACTATCATTGAAACTGCTCCAGTAAACGCAGATCACCCTCGAACAGCGAACGCAGATCGCCGATACGATGAATCAGCATCGCAAAACGCTCCACACCCAGTCCGAAGGCGTATCCGCTCACATTTTCGTAACCGACCGCTTTAAAGACATTGGGATCGACCATTCCCGATCCCAGAACCTCCAGCCAACCCGTCTGCGAACAGACACGACACCCCTCTGCGCCGCAGAAGATACAGCTGATATCCACCTCGGTACTCGGCTCCGTAAACGGGAAAAAACTTGGACGAAAACGGACTTTGACATCACCGAACATATATCTGAGAAAATCTTCAAGAATCCACTTCAAATGAGCAAACGAAATCTTGCCCTCTTCATCCACCATCAACCCCTCCACCTGGTGAAACATCGGCGTATGGGTCAAATCGAAATCGCGCCTGAAAACACTCCCCGGACTGATAATCCGAACAGGCGGCTTTTGCTTTTGCATCGTATGAATCTGCACTGACGACGTATGCGTACGCAAAAGCATCCCGTCTCTGAGATAGAAAGTATCCTGCATATCGCGCGCGGGGTGATGTTTGGGAAGATTGAGCGCTTCGAAGTTGTGAAAATCGTCATCTACGAACGGACCCTCTTCGATCGCAAAGTTCATTGAAACAAAATAGTCGATAATCCGATTCATCGTCTCTGCGACCGGATGCAACCCGCCCGACGCGGCGTGTGCACGGTACATCGTCACATCGACACCCTCTTTTGCCATCATCGCTTCGATCGCCGCGGCTTCCAGCGCCATCTTTTTGGCATCGAAAAGTTCCGTCAGTTTCGCCTTGAGGGTATTTAGCTTTTGTGCGAACGCCTTCTTCTCTTCGTTCGGAATCTCTTTCATCCTCGCAAACTCTTTGGCGAGAACACCTTTTTTACCGAAGATCTCTATACGCACCGACTCCAGTATTTTGAGATCATCCGCCTCTTTGATCTTATTTTCCAAATGTTCCAACTCTTCCATGAACCGCCTGTAATTTTTTGTTGCATTGTAATGAAAAATGGATTAAGGGAAACTATATTACCATTCTATAAATAGGATATAAATATATTAAGTGAATCTTTTTGAGGGTATGTGAAAGAGGCTCAGACCGAAGGGAGGATTTGTCCTCTTTCACATACCCTCAAAAAGATTCTGTCCAGACTTACTTCCTGGATAAAATCAACCATTCAAGGAGCATCGATATGTGTATCTTCTGTAAAATCGTCAACGGCGAAATGTCTGCAAACAAAATCCATGAAAACGACGAATTTCTTGCATTTCATGACATCTTCCCAAAAGCCCCCGTGCATATCCTCATCATCCCCAAAGCGCACGTCCAGAACTTTCAATCCGTCACCCCCGAAATGATGGCAAAAATGACCCCCTTTATCCAGGAAGTCGCTAAAATCCTCGAACTCGACGAAAACGGCTACCGCCTCATCACCAACAACGGACGAGACGGCGGACAGGAAGTCCCGCATCTGCACTTCCACATGCTCGGCGGCACCAAACTCAAATGGCCCCAACTCGCAGACGACACAGCGAAAAAAGCGCTTTGAACCCTAGCAATGCTGAAGTGTGACTTCCAATTGGGAGTCGCACTTTAGTGCAACTTCATATAGCATCTTTCCAAAGAAATCATACATTAGTAAATGGCAAATTTGTTATAATAAAATTGCATAAAATCTTAAAGGTACAATATGCTCACTAAAGAAGAGATATTAAATTATCTGAAAAAATACAAATCTGAAAAACAAAGAGAGTATCATATCAAGCGGCTCGGCATTTTCGGCAGTTATGCACGGGATGAAGCAAATGAACAAAGCGACATTGATATAGTCGTAGA
>WGAE01000094.1 GCA_015489185.1 Campylobacterales bacterium | reverse complement strand
GTTCGATGCCGCGTTGTGGTTTTACTTTATCAGCTGGGCGATTATCATGTATGTGCCGCTGCCGATGTCGATTCTAAGTAAAATTGTCCATCTGCGGGAGTTTGGCTGGGGAGCGGAGTTTTTGCCGATCCAGGGGACCTTTTATGAAGCGGGAGCACTTGGGATCATCGTCGGGACGATTTTGACCTTTTCGGTGCTGGCACGTTGGGAACTGGATATCTGGCCCAAAAATCGTTATCAGAGTTATTTGCTTTATACCCTGGTACTCTATATGATTATTATGTCTAAAAACAAGACGGTCTGGCTTGCCTGGATTTTGATGCTCTTTTTTATGGTCTTTTATAAACTCTATCTGATGCTGACGCGCACCAACTACTACTATCCTCCCTGGAAGTTAAAAAGCGATCCCATTTTATACCGTTTTTTGAAACTGCGGGGTTCGTTATTGATGGGGAGTGCTTTTTTATTGATAGTCGTACTTTTTGTTTACAACTCCGTTGCGGCGCATCCGTTTATTACGATGGAGGAGTTCCAGTATAAGATGCAGCATGAAAGGGGTGCGCAGTTTGCCGTCAGCTGGGATCTGATCGTCAAATCTAACTTTTTCGGCGGTTACGGGTTCGGATTTGTACAGGAGTATTTCAAAGATCTGGGAATTATGGGCGTCGGAGGCGACAGCGGCGGCAGTATCAACAGTGTCTTTTTGGATATGTGGTTGCAGGGGTCGATTATCGGGGTGATCTACCTCTTCTTTGTGCACTATATCGCCTTTAGCAACCGTACCTATCTGACGATGGCGATTCCGCTCTATCTCTTTTTTTTCGGTTTGACCAATCCGATCGTCGCGGAGGAGTTTTATCTCTTCCTGGGACTCTCTTACGCACTGGCGCGGTTGCTTAGAAACGATGAAGTCTTCGAAGAGCTTGTCGTCAGCAGACAGCGCGAAAGCGGTTATAACCGGCAGGCGGAGGCGTAAGTGCGTTTTGATCCGAAGCTTTCCGAGCGTATCGAGATACTCCGTTTTCCGCTGATCGTGGGGATTGTCTTTATCCATATGTATACCGACGAAATTCGTTTTTCCGGCACACTGGCACAGCACAATCCTTTTGCGATGACGACCGAATATCTTTCCGATATTCTGGCACGGGTGAGTGTGCCGCTATTTTTTGCAATTTCGGGGTATCTCTTCTTTTTCGCTTTCGACGGTACGATGGCGGCGTATCGTAAAAAGATGCGTTCACGGCTGCAGACGCTGGTCATTCCTTTTCTTTTCTGGAACGCGCTAATCTTTGTGTTTTTTGCGATTGCGCAAAATTTGCCGCTGACGGCGCACTATTTTACGGGTGAGAGACCTTTGGTACTCTCATACGGCTTGTGGGATCAGATTCAACTCTTTTTCGGTTTCGGAAAGTTTGCCTACCCTGTCGCGTATCAGTTCTGGTTCATTCGCGATCTGATTATTTTGGCGGCGCTCTCACCGCTGCTTTATTATTTGCTGCAAAAAGCGGCGTTTTGGGTGCTTTCGATACTCTTTCTCTTATGGTTGGCCGAATTGCCGCCGATCGATATGACGTCATGGTTTTTTTTCACGTTCGGTGCGTGGCTTGCAATGCGTCGGTTCGATTTTGAAAAGTCGGGACGCTACGCGCTGCTGATTATTCTTTTGTATCTGTTACTAAGTATTGTAGATGTATTGACGGAAAATCTTTATATCGAAAATAGCACCGTTTTGGTCGGTACCGCGGCGATTTTTTGTCTGAGTCGCTATCTTGTGCAATTTGAAGGATTGCGCAGTCGGTTGTTACAGCTCGCCAAATACAGTTTTTTTGTCTTTGCCGTTCATGAACCACTGCTCTCGATCGTACGGAAAATCTCCTTCAAAGTGGTCGCGCCCCAGAGCGACTGGACGGTGCTGGCACTCTACTTTTTCGCACCGACGGTGACGATTCTAAGTGCGATTATGCTATATCATCTGCTTGCGCGTATTGCGCCGTCGCTTTTGAAACTTGCTACCGGGAATCGTCTATGAATCAAAAAGAGAAGATCGTTTTTGTATTGCCGCAACTGAAAACCGGCGGCGGTGTACGGGTCATAACCGAGCTCTCCAACATACTGGTCAAAAAGTACGATGTGCGTATTGTCATGCCTTTTAGCAAAAGCGAATGCACTTTTTATATCGATCCCGCAATCAAAATCGAAGCGATCGGGGAGCCGGGAGGCGGGGTACGAAGAAAAGCGGGCAATATTCTGAAAATGTTTCGCTATGTACAAAAGCAATACTCTCATGAGGAGGTAATTACGACCGATCCGATCTTTTCGGCGCTCTTTTTCTTTTTTCCCGTCAAGAGACTCTACCGTTATGTACAGGCGGACGATTATCGGATTTTTGACGATCTGCTCCTTTTGAAAAACCGCTTCTTTTTGGCGATTTATAAAATGATGACAAAACTTTCATATAAAGCGGACATTTGCTACTTTTTCAACTCGACCTATACCTGGCACCGGTTTGTGCAAACAAGCGGGAGGGAGGTTTCCAAAAAGATCGTACACCCGGCGATCAACCATTCGGTTTTTCATTCGCGGGGAAGAGTCTGTGAAGAGGGGAAAATACGTCTCTGTCTGATTGCACGTAAACATCCGATGAAACGTTTCGAAGATTTTGTCTCGGTCTGGGAGCGGATCAAGCTGATGCCCGAAGTACGGAAAAAGATCGCTGAGGTATATGTCATTTCACACGACGATCTTTCGGCATGGAATCTGGAAGATTTTACGATGGTCGTACCCAAAAAGGATGAAGAGATCGCCGATACGATGCGTCGCAGCGATATTTATATCTTTACCTCACTCTGGGAAGGGTTCGGTTTGCCGCCGCTGGAGGCGATGGCATGCGGCTGTGCGGTTGTCGCTTCGGATGCAAAAGGGATCGACGAGTATGCGATCGACGGGGAAAACGCATTGATCTATCCCCCCGCGGATACCGAAAAATTGCAGGCGGCACTTTTGCGTCTGATCGAGGATGATATACTGCGGGAGAAACTTTCACGAAACGGTGTCGAAACCGCCCAAAACTTTTCATGGGAGAAATCGGCGCGGGATTTGGAAAAGATTTTGAAGGAGTACGATGCGTAGCATGGCGTTTGTGGCGACCGGATATATCGAAGCGTACGACGGGGTGAGTGTTTATCTCGAAAATCTGCTGCGTGCGTTGCTGGTGCATCCGGCGGTGGTATCGGGTGCGATCGGTGTCGATATTTTCGCGGCGAAAGGTGTGGCAAAACTGTTGCGTGAACGTGCCGCCGTACCGCAAAAGAGCGATACGATCAGACTCTTTGGTGTGCGTGAGACAAACAACATTATCAAAATGTTCGATTTGCAGCGATCGATTCTACAAAAGGGCAAATACGACGTTATCTTCGCTCCCAATCCGATGCCGCTCTTTTTCGGCGGTAAACGTCGGGTCAAGGTGATTCATGATTTGACGATCAAACGCACACCCGAACTCTTTTCAACACTGAAACATCGCTATATCGATCTGCTGATCAACTACATGAAGTATTTTGACGATGCAATCGGGTATATCTCCGGGCAGACAAAGGCGGATATCGCACGCTATTACGGGATCGACGAAAAAAAGAAACGGTTGCTTTACGTGCCCAACGGTATTCCGTTCAAAGTACGTGATTTACCGAGACCTCCGATGGAGGAGGCGTTTGCGAAGTATGATACCGAAGTGCTCGATTTTGTCGTTGTCGGGCGGATCAACCGTTCCAAAGGGTTCGATCGTATCCTGAAGTTTCTGCGTCATTTCGATCGCGTGTTGCAAAAAGAGGGGCGGTACAAATCGGTGACGCTGCATGTTGCGGGTAAACAGACGCCCGAGACCGAAGCGCTTTTTCATAATGCGGCGTTGCAACGTATCGCTATACGTTTTTACGGATATGTCGATGATGCAACACTCAACAAACTCTACCGTGACAGCCACTTCTGCTTCTTCTTGTCACGAAACGAGGGGTACGGACTACCGCTTGTCGAAGCGATGTGGATGGGTACGATCCCTGTGCTTTCAAAGATCGATGTGTTTGGTGAGATTATGGGAGAGGCGTATCCGCGTTTTGATGATGAAAGCGGTTATGAAGAGGCGATCGAGACGTTTATGCGTTCGGTTTTGGATGATGAAGCGTATCGCCGCGAGATTTTCAGGCAGATCGAAAATGCCGTTTCGCATGAAAAAGAGGGTTACGCACGCGCGGCGGAAAATCTGGTGCAATATATTCAAGAGGCTTCATGAAACGGTTTTTACAAAACAAACTCCTCTCCAATACGCTGATCTTCACCCTGAGTACCTTTTTGAACAAAGGGTTGAATTTTTTCATCCTGCCGGTATTGACACACTATCTAACGCGTGACGATTATGGTCATCTGGGGTTTATCGTATCGGTTGTGGCGATCGCGAGTATCTATATAGGGCTTTGGCCGGGCAACTTTCTGATGGCAAAATTCAGCAGTTACGGCAAAGAGCGGATGCAGGGGTATCTTTTCAACATTCTGGTCATCACGGTGATCAGCTTTTTTGTCGTGATGGGCTTCATGTTTGCAGTCAAAAATCTGCTTTTTGTCAATTTTCACAACCCGGATAAGCTGATCGTACTGATCAGTGTCTATACACTTTTTGTCGTTTTGTTCAATATTTTCAACACGATCGTGCAACTGGAAAAAAACGCACTTAAATATGCTATTTTTCAGTCGCTTTATCTCTTTACGAGTCTGGGACTGGCGCTGGTGTTGATTATCTGGTTCAAATTTGACTGGCGGGGAAAATTTTATGCCGAACTTTTCGTACTCTCGTTGATTGCGGCGTATGCATTGTACTATTTCGTGCATGCGGGGTATCTGCGGTTCGCGTTTTCCTGGGAGCAGATCAAAGAGTTGTTTGCCTATCTTTTCCCGATGACTTTTCATGTGATCGGGCTTTTTATTATGGGAACGATCGATAAAGTTTTCCTGGCGCGCTATCTGACACTCGATGCGGTCGGTATCTATACGATTGCGATGACGATGTCGATCATCATCAATATTCTCTTCGATTCAGCCATCAAAGCGTGGGAGCCGTACTTTTTCGAAAAGATCGTCGAGCCGACGAAAGAGAATATGCGTTTTATCTTTATGACGGTGCTTCTTTATACCCTTTTTGTGATTATCAGCGCCATAGTCTACGTCTATGTAGTGCCGTATGTTTTTTCGATCATGATCGATGTGAAATTTTCCGAGGCGCTGAAGTATATACCGCTGTTGGTGATCGGTTTCAGTTTCGAAGGGGTGCGTAAACCGCTGGCAAGTTTTCTGATGCACCAGAATCGGGTCAAGACACTCGGTTTCATCAGTCTGCTTGCGGCGGGACTCAATATTGTACTCAATATCGTGCTGATCCAGCAGTACGGCATCGCCGGTGCGGCATATGCGACGATAGCCTCGTTTGCCTTTTTATATGTGGTGACGATTTTGTTAGTAGCTAAATATTATCCGTTACGTTTGGTATTTTAATATAAAAAAGTTAAAAAAATTTTCTATAAAATATATTATAGTTT
>WGAE01000093.1 GCA_015489185.1 Campylobacterales bacterium | reverse complement strand
CCTTGTTACATGAAAGACCCGATTTAAGGGGATTGAGACCACACGTACAGAGCCGCCTCTTTCCCCGTTCCATAGTTACATGAAAGACCCGATTTAAGGGGATTGAGACACAGTAGTATTATTATATTTTGCAGCAGTATTCAGTTACATGAAAGACCCGATTTAAGGGGATTGAGACCACACGTACAGAGCCGCCTCTTTCCCCGTTCCATAGTTACATGAAAGACCCGATTTAAGGGGATTGAGACGCAAATATTGCGGTCATTTTATGCCTCCTTTTTGTTACATGAAAGACCCGATTTAAGGGGATTTTCCTCGTCGCTTTGCTCCTGCGGGGTGAAATTGCTACGCAATTGCACGAGACAAAGATTACATACATATCTTTCTGTTAAAACAAAGACCCGATTTAAGCAAACGGAGGTAAGCCGGCAGGCTTAAAACGACAACTGCTTGTCGTTTGTGCCGGAGTGCGGGGTGTGCGTTGTGTGCGTCCGAAATCTGAGGATTTCGTGACAAACACCGAACACCCTGTTTACCTTGAAGAAAATCGTAGCGAGTAACACGAGGTAGATTTTCGGTTAATTCAATCAATTTTTAGGTTCGGAACCCGAGTCGTCGGAGCGTAGCGGAGCAACGAGGGCTTTAAAATATGGCATACCCTTATCATCGCTACGCTGCGGGGTGAAATTGCTACGCACCGGGATATCTTGACTCCAGATAAAGGGCATTAAGACTATCGAGAATGTCATCATCTCCGACCGTAAAAACATCAGCAATAATGCTTTTTAATTTGAGCAGGTCATGTTGCTTCGGTATTTTTTTATTTTGATGCTCGATAACCGCTTTAAATGATTTTTCAATGGATTGTTGCGCATGAAAAGCAACAATCGAAGTAAGATGCTCCGCTTCAAGAATATATTTGATATTCTCAAGATCAAGTTTAGAAGATTTCAACCACTCCCGTGGCATATCAATCTTCATAATAATCTGGTTCCTTTTGAAATATCGTATTTGAAAAAACTGCTCTCACTTTCTTTAAATACTTCATACATCTTTTTGGAATGAACAATTAAGTCGATACTTATATACTCTCTCAAATGGCGTAATGCCCTGGAAACTTTCAAATAAAGTTGATTTTTTTCTCTCCAGTTTTGTGGGATGAAATCATCATTGGTTACCACATATAAATCAATATCACTCTCTTTATGAGATGTACCGTTGGCATAACTACCAAATAAGATGATACGATCGACATTCAATGGTCTTAATTGTTCGATGATTTCCTGCTTGATCTTTTCTATGTCCATTATCATATCTCCAATTACATCGATCAATAATT
The DNA here is from genome assembly GCA_015489185.1 of Campylobacterales bacterium. GTDB lineage: Bacteria > Campylobacterota > Campylobacteria > Campylobacterales > QNZT01 > QNZT01. Next base: position 1,854 of record WGAE01000093.1, on the reverse strand, counting down.
ATAACATAACTTTTTTCACCATTCCTTCTCAAACACTATCTCAAACACCGCGCCTTGAGTGTCGTTGTAGACGTTGATTTTACCGCCCATGTAGTTTTCAATAATCATCCGGCTCAGATAAAGTCCAAGACCCGTACCCTCTTTCTCTTTTTTGGTCGTAAAATAAGGGTCAAAGATTTTGTCGATGATTTCATGCGGTATGCCTCCCGCATTATCCTGTATCGTCAAGACAACGTAGCGATCGTCCTCTTCGAGTTGCACGGAGATTTTGCGTATGAGTGTATCGGAGGTGGTAAGTGCGTCTTTGGCGTTGTTGATGATATTCATAATCGCCTGGGCAAATTCGTTCGGGTACCCTTCGATCCAGACCTTTTGCTCACAGTTTTGCTCCAGCGTGATCGAAGCGTTTTCGAGTGCGGGTTGCAACAGTTCGACAACGTGACAGATGGTATCGTTGAGCAAAAAGCGTCTTTTCTCCTTTTCCTGCCGGAAAAAACTTTTGAGCTCTTCACTGATACGCACCAGCGTATCGATCTGCTTTTGTGAATCGGCAACGATCTGCTCCATCGCCTCGGTATCGAGCTTGCCGCTTCGGTGTTTAAAAGCGAGACTCTGGTTGATCAGCGAGAGATTATTTAACGGCTGTTTCCACTGATGGACAATCAACGCGATCATCTCACCCACTTGTGCCAGTCGCCCCTGAAAAAACATCAGGCGATCTTTCTCTCTGTTGCGACTCACTTCCCCGGCAATACGCTGTTCAAGTCCCCGGTTGAGCGCGGCATACTGATCAAGTGCACTGTTTTTTTCAATAAAAAGCACCCCGATGATCAAAACAGTCAAAATATGCGCCAGAATATAGAAATTGAGATTGATCAGATTGGTGCGTTCGTCGTAGATCGAAAAGGGACCGATATGATGGTTGGCGGTGTAAATTGCGATCAACGTAATCACGACAATGGCAAAGAGCGCATAGACCAGTCCGTTACGAAACGAGAGCATCAGTACCAGCGGTACAATCGTAATGCTAAACAAAATCGCACCGTTTTCCACGGGAATGATATAGATAAAAAAGTAGCTTAGTATCCCAAACAAAAGTCCGACCGCCGCCATTTTCCACCAGTAGATCCGATAGCGCATATGGTAAAGCAAAAGCAGCAACGGCGTCAAAAGTAACTGTCCCATCAGATTCCCGAACCACCAGGCAAACATGACTGTCGAGAGGTTTTCCCATTCAATTACCCGAAAATGATAAAGTACCGTCGAACCGATCAGGGCGCTGAAAGGTTGCAGCACAAACACGACAACCCCTATAAACCGCCCCACATCGCCGATACGCTGCATCCGGGTATCAAAACCGACCGCTTTGAGCAGATAGTACGCCATCAATGCTTCGGCACTGTTTCCAAGAGCAATGAGTGAGGAAGGAAGTAAACTGAACCCCTGAATATACGCCAGCAAAAGCTGCCCGATAAAAATGCCCGGTACGACCGCCGGTCCGAAGATCAGGACAAATCCGAGCGCGAACCCTTCCGGGAAGAAGACGGAGATCGTCACAATCAAACTCTCGATTGTATAGTAGAAACTGAGTTTCCCTGTCACGACATAGAGAAATGCGATCAGAAAATTAAGAAAAAAATAAATACCTGTTTTTCTGGTAATACCGTCTTTCCTACCCAAAATAGCTCTCTTTTCTGAATTTTCAAAGTTGTCATGAAGGTTATGTTACATTTTAGATTAGTATGGTTTAAACACACCTGAAAAACAAAAAATTACAATCATAATATTTTCTTATTTTTTATCCGTATTGTTAGTTTCTCATTTTGCCACTGAAGCATTTTCTAACCTTCTTTT
>WGAE01000092.1 GCA_015489185.1 Campylobacterales bacterium | reverse complement strand
GCATGGCATCGCTCAGCAACGCCAGCGAACCGGAGAAAATCCCTCCCACGATCTGTGAAAGGGTGATGATGATATTTAAAACAATCGTCAGAAAGAGATTTCTGCCGCTCACTTCATGATGGTGGTGTCCGCTCATCGTACCGTCTCCGGACTATTTTGCCAATTCGTCGAAGATCACCTTCGCGTTTCCGATCGCACCGCTTGCGGCGGCATGGCGTACGATACGCACGACGGAGAGGATCTCCTCATCGCTCGCGCCCATCTTTTTGAGTGCGGAAGTGTTGACTTCCATACACTCCTCGTTTCCCATCGCCATACCGGCTGCGAGAAAGACCAGCGCAGTCGTTTTGGGATCGAGCGCGTTTTTCTCGCTCATGACACTCATCTTCGAACTGACCGCCTGCTCGACGACGAGCGCGGGATCGACTTTATACGCACTTTCGATCGCTTCGGGAATCTCTCCGAAACGCTCCTTCATGTTGTTCAGAACCTGTTCCGGGGTTGGCATTTGATAGGACATCGTGACTCCTTGTAAAAATTTTATGTTTCAGCAACAATACTAACTGGTTAGTTAATTTTACACTATGCTGCTTGAAAAGGGGCTTAAAGGGTACGGGTTGTCCCCGTACCCTTCTTGTTTTCAAAGGAGTTTGAGCAGTTTGTCGGTCGCTTCGAGTGCGAAATCGGGCGGCATGTGTCCTTTGTTGTAGTAGAGGTAACTGTCGAAGCCCCACTTCATCATCTTCGCCAGCGGTGAATGGATCGCTTTGTCGGTTTTGCCGCCGTAGAGATTGTCGGAGAGAATCAGCGTCGCATCGTGTCCGCCCATGTTCATGATACAGAAGACTTCCAGATCATGCGGCGGGATCTCCACATCTTCACCGATCTCTTTCATGAAAGTCGCAGCGGCGATCGCCCCTTCGATAATCGCGATGTGTCCTAGTTTCGGTTGTGCGAGTGCGGCGATATCTCCCGCAGCGAAGATATTTTCGTAGTCAAGATGGCGCATCTGTTTGTCGGTCGGGATGAAGCCCTTTTCGTCACCCACTCCGGAGGTTTTGAGAACTTCCGGCGCACTATAGGGCGGGATGACGATCGCCAGATCGCAGGGCATCCGCGTACCGTCTTCGAACGCGATGAAATCTTTGCCGATCTCTTTGAGTACCTTGTTGTTGTGCAGATCGATCTGTCGCTCTTTCATAATCTCTCCGACAACATTTCTGGGCGTATCACCGACATCTTCGAAAAAGATCTCACCCGGGGTAAAGACATCGATTTTGTACTGTTTCGCCCGCTCCATCCCCTTCTCATGAGAGAGGTAATAGTCGAGCATGAACATAATCTCCCCTATCGGTCCTTCGCACGGCGCACTCAGCGGCGGTGCATCGACACGCGTGCCCCAGACGCTCTTCGCCGCACCCGTGACAACATTGCCCCCTTCGAAGGTTTTGACACGCTCCCAGAGGCGCTGTGCCTGTACATCGTCGCAGACCGAGTAACCGTATTCGCGAAATCCGGGAATCGCATCGTAATCTTTGACCGCGCCGAGCGTGATAAAGAGATAGCCGTAATCGACCTGCTCTCCGCTTTTGAGTCTCAACGTATTGTTCTGTGCGTCGATATGGACCACTTCGTCCTGAATAAAGGTCGCACCTTTGGATTCGATCGTATGTTTGAGCTCCACCAGAGAGTGGGAAACCGGCGCCCCTTCGAACGACACCTCCGGCAGAGAGGGTTTGAGCAGCGAATGGCTGCGTGCGTCGATAACCGTTAGATCGATCTTCTCACCGATCAGATGGCGCAGTTTGTAAAAGATATGCAGACCCGCGAAGCCCGCACCGAGTATAACAACTTTTTTCATGGTTCAACTCCTCTATTGTTGAGATAACAAGCGCCGCCGAAACCGCTTCAGCTCAACCGCGCACCGCTGTTGCAAAAGCACGAAACTTTATGGTATAATAACCAACTAGTTAGTTGATTATACTCCTGTAGCGCTAAATCTACACTTAAGAGAGGAGCCCATACCATCGTAGAGACGATCCAACGCGACCAAAACGACCTTTTCAGCTATCGATGGGGGCAACACTTTTCAGAAATCCTTGCACGCTGCGGTGGTTGCGGATATCGGCACTGGCGCTCTTCCTCTATGCCTTGCTCTACGGTTTTCTTCACCCCGACAAGGCGCACAACCACTTTACGACGGCAATCTTCTGGTCTTTCTTCTGGCCCTTCTTCATGTTCCTGTCTCTGCCGACACTGGGTGCCTATTTCTGTTCGATCTGTCCGCTCGCGTTTGTGGGGAAACGGCTCAAAAAGATACGCAAGAAGGGAACGAAGATGCCCAAATGGCTCAAAAATCCCTACATCAGCCTCGGCATCGTACTGATTCTACTGGGGACTCTTTTATATGTTCCCCGCACTCTTTTCGCAACCCTATGTCGTGGCGCTCTTCTACTCCTTTTTCACACTGCTCGCTTTCGCGTTCTACTTCATCTTCGCCGATATGTCCTATTGCGCATATATATGCCCGATCAGCGCCATTCGAAACGCCTTTTCACGCGACAGCTTCATGTGGCTGGGGAGTTACGAGTCGGCATGTCGCACCTGCACCACGTTCGAGTGTGCGAAAGCGTGTGAATTTGACCAGTCCCCCTTCAATTTCGACAAAAACAACAGTATGGGGGACTGTACGCTCTGCATGGATTGCGCCAACAGTTGTGCAGCAATCAGCTACAAAGCCAAAGGATCGGGATTTTCACTCCTCAAACCGATCCGAAAAGCGCGCAATGTAGACGTCTGGACCTATCTGCTGCTTTTTGCCTTCATGACACTGACGCTAAAATTCACGGCAGTCTGGAACCATGCGCCGGGTGGCGAGATGCTGCCGTGGATGTGGCTAACACACGGGTTTTCGCAAGCTTATCCGAGAAGTCCGGTTCGATTTGAAGCGCTCTTTACGCTCCTCTTTTCCGTGGGGATTACTCTGCTACTGGCAGGGGTCGGATTTCGGATGGCGGCACGCACACTGAAAGCCGACCGCTCCCGAATCTTTCGTGAAGTCGGATACGCCTACGCACCGCTGGCACTGATCGCCTCTCTGGGCGTGGCGGGAGAGAGTTTCTTTACACGCTATTTTCATTCGGTCATCAACGGCTTCATCGAAGCGTTTCACCTGCCGTGTCATTTCATCGCACCGCTGGCGACACCACAGACACCCTGGCTGCATATTTTCGTCTTTTTCGACTATCTTGCCGTGGGCTGGACACTCTTTCTGCTCTGGAAACGTGTCACACTCTTTGCTCCGGAGAAGTCCGTCTCAAAACACCTTGTCACTACACTCTGGCTCTCGATGTTGCCAGTGTTCTATCTGGGATTGACCTTTTTTGCGTGAGGGGAAGCGGTTAAAAGAAGTCTGCGATTTTCCATTTTTTTTTGACAGCCAGATATCCGATGACAATGGCAAAAATCAAACCGGTGGCATATAGCCATTCTAAATTATCCATTTTTGATATCCTTGTAACGAAGGTTTCATTTTTATGCAGACTTTTTTTCTTTCATCTTCTCCGCAACACTTCTCAAAGCGTCATTGATCGCCTTTTCGTCAGGAAAAAATTGTAAAAGGTCTTCATCTATTTTTACGTAGTTTTTCATCATATGCAGATGCGACTCTTTAAAGCTTTTGACACTTTCTAAGTCCAAAAACTCCGTAACATCTTCGCCGTTGTCAAACTTTTTGTCAAACTCTTCAGCCGTGATTTTGCTCATAGATCTTCTCCTCGATTTTTCTACTTCTTCTGACACTGATCAGGCGAATCGATGTGTGACGATAGGTATAGATTGCGCTATAACATTTATCGTTGATTTTGCCGATTGCCATAAGTCTCATTTCACCATCTACCTCTTTTGCTTCAACGACAATCGTTTTACCATAAAACAGTACTTTCGCTTCCTCAAAATCTATACCGTGCTTGCGTTTGTTTGACTCACTTTTTTGTTGGTCATACTCAAACACAATTTCCATATTATACCACCTTTCACTTTGGTGGTATGTTAACAAAATATATCAATGAGGTAAAATTTTATTTCATTTTGAAATATTTCTTTCTCTTCCTACGTTCTTATTCAACACATCGCTACGCGATCCGATATCGTCGATCCTGAAGCGGTATCGATAATTTTTAAGCTCTGTGATTTTGAGTAACTTTTTAGGACCGGTGGTAAGCATATGTTTCATCGCTTTAAAGGCCAGCGCTTCGACTTCGTCGATATCTTTCGGGGTCACTTTCTGATGCGTTTTTTGCTTCGTTTTGATCTCCTCTTCTTTGGTTTTGAGGGCTTTGAGAAAGCTTTTGTCCGCCAGTGAGACTTTGTAGGTTTTGCCGGTCGAGATGCGCTGCACGATGAAACTGCCGCCGAGGCTGTTGTCCAGAGAGAGGGTTTTGTGGTTGATCCGCGCACCGCTCATGAGTGCCGACGTATCGACCAGGCAGGGGCTGTTTTTCGCCACGACACGGATATCGGTTCTGTCGATTACACCGTCGTCGAAGAGTCTGGGCAGCGTGTTGGAAAGCTCCACATACGCAAGCACCAGTCCGTCACACAGATGCCCGTGGGCGCGTGCGAGGGTTTTGATGTCAAGTGTTTTGGGGTAGAGGTTGTAGCGTCCCAGTGCACTGTCGGTATCGCGCACGCGTACCGGTTTAGCGTTGGGCGCGTTTTTGACAACATTTTCATAAAAAGCATCGTCGATATTCAGATGCGCTGTTTCATGAGCCGACAATACTCCCGCCGTCAGCACAACAAGCAAAAACTTGCCGAACATCTCACGCCGCCTTTGGAAGATACGCGCGAATCTCTTCGGGTTTGAGGACTCTGCCCGTACTTTTGACCACGCCGTTGACCACCAGTGCGGGCGTCGCCGTGACACCGTAACGGGCGATATCTTCGACATTTTCCACTTTGATCACCTCGTAGTCACCCTCCAGATTTTGCACCGCCTCTTTGGCTGCCGCTTCGAGCTTTGCGCACTTTTTACAACCGGTACCGAGTATTTCGATCTTCACCTTATCTGACGGCATCCATGCGACATTTTCCTTTTTGGCAGGTGTCGGAGCGGGAGCCAGTGTGGAAGCAGAAGGTGTTGTGCAACATGAAGCGCTATCCTCTTTTGCCGGCGTCGCACAACATCCCGATGCCGGATCGCAGGTACCCATCTTCATCTCGAGCGGACACCAGTTGAGGATACCCGTCAAGAGCGGCACCACTCCGAGATAAAACCACGTATTGTGGCTATAGACACCGTAGGCGATCAGCGCCAGACCTATGACGATTCTTACGATTCTGTTTGCAGACATATTGATCCTTGTGTATAATTTTTTGTTCATTATATCAACATATATTGATGTTTATCTTAAGAGCAAAGCAAGAGGTCTCCCCTCTTTCGAGAGGAGACATGGAGAAATTACGCTTTATTGTGCAGTACGATCGTCTGATAGAAGGGTTCTACGGGACCGGCGATGACATAGGCACCTACAGGTCCGGCAGCTTTCATGAAACGGGGGTCGATATGGGAATTTTCATGATCGGCAACCGACTCCCACACCCCGTGGAAGAGATAGTCACGTGTATCGCCGCTGGTGTAGGCATTTTGCATGATCTCCGTCGTGATCGCCTTTTTGTAGTTGCTGTCGTTGAGTGTACCGGAGATACCGTTACCCTGCATCGAACTGGGTTGGTAGGTATCCTGCGCGACCTGCAGCAGTGCGGTGGCTTTGGTATTGACCGCATCGGTATCGTCGGCGTGAATCGTCACATGGTTTTCGACCGTGATCGTCGCGCCGCTGGAGGTGCCGTCAGCGGGAATGGGCTGATACTGCACATTTGCGACATCTTTCTGGTTTTTGAGAAAGTTTTTGATCTCTTCCTGCGTTTTGTAGATACCGTCGGCATCACCCGCCGCGACGGTTTTGTAGATCCCCTGATAGTAGTCGAGCACGAGCGGCGTTTTGACCGGTTTACCCGTAGCATCTTTTTTGTAAGCGAAGAGTTGCGGTTCGATCGTCTCTTTGAACCATGTTTTTGCACCTGAGGCGATCAGGTTGTCATAGCTGTCGAAGCGGATCATGAGGCTGAAGTTAAACGGTCTCCTGCCCGCCTTCGCCGCATCGATAAACGCCGACTTTAGCACCCCTTTCAGATCGACGGGTAAATTGTTGACCATCGTTGAATCCCCGATCATCTGTTTGAGAGAAAGGCTCAGAAAACCTGGCTTGTTTTCGAGCGCCTGCGCCTGTGCGGCGACATTTTGCACCATCTGCTGAATCTCGGGACCGGCAATCTTGTATTCGTAGTAGAGTGTCAGCGCCCCTTCAGGTTTGGGTTGGCTCTGCTCCTGCGCATCGCTACTGTTGCTGCCACACGCACTCATGTAGATACTCCCGCTGACCAATCCGGCTGTGGTTAAAAACTCTCTTCTATTCATTTTCTCTCCTGCATCATTTTTTCTTATAGTTTATAGAGTGTAATGATACACCAAGAGTGTTCACTGAGTGTTCACAGCGGTTTCGTTCGCATCGTACGGCGCACCCTGCAAAATCCACGCTTTGAGCATTTTCGCCGCATCACTCCCCGGAGCGATTTGCTCACCGCCGCCGTGAAGTTCGATATTTTGCGCTTTTTGAAAGAGCAGTGAATGCTGCGGATCACCGGGCACAATGAAAGCATCATACCCCGTCGAAGCACGCGGCGGTATGTGCAGCAGCAGATCGTAGGTCTCTTCGGGTGTGGTGACGCTGTAGTTGCCGTTACTGCCGTGACACTTTCGGCACCGCTCATGCAGTAGCGGGTAGATATCGCGTTGAAAGGTATAGGTCACATTTGTATCGCCTTGACCCGACCTATCCGTACCGCCGCATCCCGACATCAGTATCATTATCCAGACACCAAACACTAGACTACTACGCATCCGTACCCTTTTTATGAAAGATC
>WGAE01000091.1 GCA_015489185.1 Campylobacterales bacterium | reverse complement strand
GAAAAGATCAAAGCGTTTCTTGAAACAATAGAATAGCGTTCTCTGAGAAGCTGTTTGTTGAACGAAAGCTTTATCATTTGAACATCAAAACCGAACGATTGCCGAAGGCAAAAAAAGTGCACCCAACCCCGAAGGGGCGCTTGCGTTTGCACTTTTTAGTTCGGTTTTGATGTGTTCGCGAAGCGACAAATGGTAACTCGCTTGAGTGAAATAAACAGCTTTTCAGAGGACTCAAGAAAAAACGCAATAAGGAAACAGATGCAGGAGAAAGCGTATAAGTTACTGGCTATGCAGGAGGGGATTACCAACCGTGCGGCAAAAGATTTGATCGACAGAGGTTTAGTCTACAGCGGCGGGCGTAAGGTGGTGATGGCGCGGGCGCTGATGCCTGCAAAAACAAAATTTCGTGTCGAAAAGCCGCTGCGTATCAAAACGATCTTCGAAGATCAGAAGATTCTTGTGGTTGATAAGCCGGCATTTGTGACCAGTGAAGAGATCGCCGCCAAAGAGGGTGTGCCGCTCTTGCACAGACTTGACAGAGAAACGAGCGGTTTGCTGATTTTGGTCAAGGATGAGGCGTTTCAGGAAAAGGCGATCGAAGCGTTTCGTCGTCATGAAGTCCGAAAGACCTATGTCGCCTGGGTGGAGGGAGTCGTTGCGGAGGAGATGCGTATTGACGCACCGCTTTTGACGATCAGGCGCGGGGGGAGTGCATTGAGCAAGGTCTCGAAAAAGGGTAAAGAGGCGCGGACGATCATCGAACCGCTCGAAGTACACGGCAAACGCACCAAACTCAAAGTGACGATTCAGACAGGACGTACCCATCAGATTCGCGCACACCTCAGATATGCCGGTTTTCCGATTATCGGAGACAAAAAATATGGCGGCAGGGAACACAAACGGATGCTGCTGCACGCCTATCATATCAATCTGCTGGGGTACGATTTCACCGCCGACACACCGAAAGATTTTTGGATCAACTAAATAGCGTGTATGTTCAGAAAGGATCAGCGTGCGTTATAAAAATATTCGTTCCTTCAAAGTGATGGATCTGGTGCGTGAGGCGCAAAAGTTTCATGATACGATCCATTTTGAAGTGGGACAACCCGATCTTCCGCCGCCTCCCGGGGTGAAAGAGGCGCTTTTGCAGGCGGTTGAATCCGCGCATTTTGGCTATACGGAAGCGCTGGGGATTTTACCGCTTCGCCAAAAGATTGCGGCACATTACGAACGGGAGTACGGTATTTCGGTAGAACCGGATCGTATTTTGGTGACGCCGGGTACGAGCAATGCTTTTTTGATTGCCTATCTGCTGACGCTTGAGAGCGGCGATACACTGGCGATCAGTGATCCCTCTTACCCTTGCTATCGAAACTTCGGAGTGATGGTCGATGCGAAGGTGCAAGCTTTTAAGATCGGTCCGGAAGAGAATTATCGGCTGACTCCCGACCATTTGCGCGGTGCGAAGATCGACGCCCTGCATATTTCCAGCCCTGCCAACCCGACCGGTACGATCTACGGTGACGCAGCACTGCAAAACTTGATAAATTACTGCGAAAGTGAAAATATCGCTTTTATTTCCGACGAACTTTATCACGGTCTGGTTTACGACCGACAACCTAAAAGTGCGCTCAATTTCAGTCAAAACGCCATCGTCATCAACGGCTTTTCAAAGTACTTTTGTATGCCGGGTTTCAGACTCGGCTGGATGATTCTTCCTGAACATCTGATCAAACCTGCGGAGGCGATTGCGCAAAATCTCTATCTTAGTGCGCCGACACTCAGCCAGTATGCGGCGATTGAAGCGTTTGATTATGACTATTTGGACTTTGTCCGGGAAACGTATCGAAGCAGACGGGATTACCTCTATCATGCCTTAAAAACACTCTTTACTATCGATGCCGCACCCGAAGGTGCCTTTTACCTCTGGTGTGATGTACGTCAATACAGCGATGATGCGTTTGCGTTCAGTCATAAACTGTTACACAAACTCCATATCGCCGCCACTCCGGGGATCGACTTTGGAGAGAACGACACTGCAACAAAACTGCGTTTCGCATACACCCGGGAGATACCGCATATGCGGGAGGGAATAGAAAGACTGAAAGCTTACCTTCGATCACAATGATTTTCGGTGCAGGGTCATCTCTCCTTCGCCGGTGTTTTTGAGAAGTTTTCTTGCCTTTTTGAGCTCATCCATTTCTCCCTGTACGATCAGCAGGTTTTTCCCCGATTCGAGCAGATCCCGGTAATGTTTTGCCATTGCTTTTGAAATACCCAGTTCGAAATACCAGGCAAACATCATCGCCAGCAACCCGATGAGAATCGCTCCCGCACCGAGTCCGCTGATTGCGCCGATGAGCGGTTCGAGTGCAAAAAGCGGTCCGCGTCCCGTCAAAAAAACGGCAAGCCCGCCGATGAAAAATCCGGCAAGACCACCCCAGAAAGCTCCCACTTTCCCCCAGTAAAGGGCATCTTCGTTCTCTTTGTTAAATTCGAACTTGTCATATTCCTCAAGATCGCCTCTGCCCAGCAGGGTAATATACTCTTTATCGATCCCTTCATGAATGAGTTTTTCGACGGCAAGCGCCGCATCTTCATGACGATCGAAAACCGCCATCAATGTACTCTTTTTCATATCGTTTCTCCTTATCGAAGAACTTCGTTTTGGATTATTATAGAGCAAAAAGAGGATCGGCGTCTGTTTGCTGGGTGACACTGTCAGGTAGAAGTATGGTTTTGGGCTGTAACTTCTTTTTCGATCGATTTGAGTATTTTTAGTATCAGCCCGGATTCGAAAGCCGCGACCAATGCGCCTTCGCTGAATCTGTCGCTTCTGACAATGGCGGTGATCAGTTTGCATTTGGTCACAAGATCGAGCGTATCGTAGTCAAAATCCGGGTTACGTGCTATTTGTCGTCCTTCATCCCAGTGTACCCAGTCAAACGCGATGATGATCGGAATGCTGTAGACTGTTTCCAGAAATTGCTGGACGATCGGTGCCGGATAACACGCTTTATCTGTACACTCCTCAAAGGTGGAACTTTTTTCAATTTCCGGAATCAATGTAAAAAGCGGTTGCCATTTTTCGGGGGTGAGGGCATTGAGTCTGGCGGGTGCATTCTTTTCATCGATGATTGTTGTATGCTCTTCACACATTTTTGAACGCCTCAATCAGTTTTTGTACATGTGGATTGGAACGGCTGTAACTGACGATAAAAACCTCCAGATCTCTTGTTTTGTAGCGTTGTAAAGCACGATAGATCGCTTCGGTGATCCACTCCGGTTCATTGCCGAAAACACCGCCGCCAAGGAGTGTGAGGTAGATTTTATTGCTCTTTCCTTTGTGCGCGTTCCATATCCCCGCACAGAGGGTCGCTTCATACGCCGCCTCCAGGATCAGCCGGGCAAATCTTTCCCAGAGTTTTGACGGATATTTCGAATAGGCGACCGGAAGTGCGGCACAATACGCTTGTGTGACCAAATGCCCTGCATTTTCAAGGGTGACTTCGGTATCCCACTGTATGCCGATACGCAACAATTTTCTCAGCGTATCACGTTCTGATTCGGAAGCGGATTGTAATCTGTCGTCGATTTCAAGAAGCCCCTTTTTCGAAGCCAGCACATAACCGTTACGCATCTGCCAGAGACGATGATTCTCATTTTGTAACGCGGTACCGATATCGGCGAGGCAATCTATTTGATTGTCGGTACTTTGCCCGATTTGACCGTTGCACGGGACAAAATAGTTTCTGTAAATCGTTCCCGCTCCCGCCGCAATGGCACAGGCGGGACCCTGGGTGTGATCGTTGGCATATCTGTCAACACCCTCTTCAGGCGTGACATCGGGAGAGACCATTTCCAGAAGATTGAATTGCGAAGCAACCTGAAACAGCGCACCGGCGTTGGATTTGTCGATATGCAGTTGCTGTACATCGGCGACGACTTCATGAAGTGATAATCTCCCCGACACATTATCTACACTATGAACACGCTCTCTGAGTTCCGCCAGCGTCGGTGTTTCAAGCCTGCCGTACCGGTATGCCTTCCCGTTGACACCGGACTTCAATACCTCCCCGTCAACAGACAAATATTGCCGTACCTGCTGTGGAGACTCTTCATGAAAACCGGTCAGTTTCTCGAACCACATTGAAATCTACATGAACGATCAATTTTCAATCAATGCAACAGATAATACGCAGCAACGGTGATGGCAACGGTAACGGCGGCGTATTTGACGGCGGTGCCGATCATGTTGCCGATTTGGCAGCTGGTACATGAAGTGTATTTTTTCCCCTCCCAGATACCGACGGCGAAGTAGCCGATGATCAGCAGTACGATCGCTCCGGCGGCATATTTGTCGAAAGTCCAGAAAGAGGCGATAGTGTCGGGTTTGAAAGAGAAGAGGGGCGCAAAAAGCGTGAGTCCCATAAAGAAGAGGACTTTTTGCATCATACTGGTGAAGTAGTCTTTCATGAAGACGGTCGGACAGCTTTCGAACGATCCCTGCATCCCTTTTTCCGCCAGCTCTTTTTCCAGGACTTTGCGGTTGTTCGCACCGATGCGTGTGGCGATGGTGTCGCCGAAAAGGTAGTCGATTTTTCGCTGAAGTGTGATCGCCAGGTCGCCTTCTGCTTTCATCGCTTTTTGTTCACCGGTGCGATCCTGATAGACCAGTCGGATCATTTCGTAGCGCTGGACGGTGTGGGTCGTGTCGGGAAAGTAGAGTGTCTTTTCGGTCGATTCGACGGAACCTTTTTTCCCGATGATGCGCGGGTTGATGATCTCCAGATAACTGCCGTCTTCCTGTTCGATGACGATCACCGCCATCGGGATGGCGATTTGTGTCGCCGCCATGGCTTTGACGTTGTGCGCTTTCATTGTATCTTTGAGATCCTGAATGACCGACTCGAGTGCTTCGTCGAATTTTCTGACATCCGGTGCTTTGATCGTGATGCGTTTGTCCGGATAGACTACGATATCTCTTACCATGAAGTGTGCCCCTTTTATTTATAATGTAACATTATAATTTAAAAAATGTAAACACTGGCTGAACGGAGAGGCTTTTAAACCCTTTTTTGCTAGACTTCAGGTATGAATCAAAGAAGTCTGGAAAAGTTCAACAATCTGGTAGAAGCGTTGCAGACGTTGCCCGGCGTGGGGAAGAAATCGGCGCAGCGGTTTGCGTACCATATGGTGCTGGGAGACTCTTTTTTGGCGCTGAAACTGGCGCATGCGATCGAAGATGCGGTGACGCATATTCGCAAATGTACGATCTGCAACGGTATCTGCGAAGATGAGATTTGCGATATCTGTCTGGATGAGTACCGGGACAAAAGTAAGTTGTGTCTGGTCGAAAATGCGAAGGATATTTTGATTATCGAAGAGGGCGCGGAGTATGACGGGCGCTATTTTGTGCTGGAGAGTCTGGACGAGCCTTATATTGAGCAGTTAAAACGGTTGGTCGAGGAGGGGGTAAGGGAGGTGATTTTCGCCTTTACTCCGTCACTGGCGAATGATTCGATCATTATGTTCGTCGAAGAGAAACTCAAAGCGTACAATTTGCAGTTTTCCAAAATCGCCCAGGGGGTTCCGACAGGAGTCAATCTGGAAAATGTCGATATGGTATCGTTGTCCAGAGCATTGATGCAGCGGGTGCGTATTTAGACGAACGCACGCTTCATGAAAACTTCTATCTCTTCTTCCGTATAACGATGCGCGAAAAAGTGTGTAAAAGCGATTACCCCCTGATAGAGTAACATTTCACTGCCGTCTTTGCATGGAATGCCTGCCTCTTTTGCCGCCTGTAGAAAGGGAGTCGTTTTGTTGTAGATGACGTCGATTGCATAGGATGTATGCCGCAACAGATTGAAGATGATCGTTTCGGGAGCGGGGAGCATTGCCTCCTGTAAACCGGCGGAGGTGGTGTTGACAAGCAGGTCGTAGTGTTCGCCGGCTTTGAATGTCTCCCAGGTCATACAGCGGTAACCTCGCTTTTCAAACCACTCAAGCCGGTTGGGTGAACGGTTGATGATCGTCACACTGTTTTTGCGTGCTTTGAATGCGGAGGCAATCGCTTTGGCGGTGCCGCCGGCACCCAGAATGCAAACCGATGAAATATGTCCCATTTGTAATACCGATTTTAAAAAGCCCGGTGCGTCGGTGTTGTATCCGACCAGTTTGTCCTCTTGCAGAACGATTGTGTTGACCGCTTCGATTTCGTTTGCGATCCCTTCCACCCTGTCACAGGCGTGATAGGCAGCCTCCTTGTGCGGGACGGTGACGTTGACGCCCGAGAGTCGCAGTTGATGAAAAGTTTCCGCGAGTTTTGTGCCCTCTTCAAGGCGATAGCGCGTATAGCAGGCATCGATTCCGAGCCCTCGCATTGCGTAGTTATGCATCAGGGGTGAGATAGAGTGGCTGACGGGGTCGCCGAAGATGGCGAAGAGTTTATGACTTTTGCGCATTGAGTTTTTCCAAAGAAGCCATATTGGCGGCCAGTTTGTTCTGGACTTCGAGGTATTCGAGCTCTTCCTTGCTGTCTGCGACAATGCCCGCGCCCGCCTGAAAGACGATCTTTTCATCATCCAGATATGCCGTGCGAATCGCGATGGCGGAGTCCATATTGCCGTCAAATCCAAAGTATCCTACCGCACCGCTGTAAAAGCCGCGTTTGATACCCTCAAATTCCGCAATCAATTCCATCGCACGGATTTTGGGTGCGCCTGTCATTGTTCCGGCGGTAAATGTTGCGGCGAAAAGGTCGAACATATCGTATTTTTCATCAAGAATCGCATCGATATCGCTGACCATATGCATCACGTGCGAATAGCGCTCCACACGCATCATTTCGGTCACTTTGACCGTACCCGTTTTTGCGACCCGCCCCACGTCGTTGCGTCCCAGATCGATCAGCATCAGGTGCTCGGCACGCTCTTTTTCATCGTTGAGCATCTCTTCCGCCAGCTCGGCGTCGCGCTGCGGTGTATTGCCGCGTCGTCTCGTTCCCGCGATAGGGCGAAGCAGAATATGTTCGTCATGAAGTCCGACCATCACTTCCGGAGAACTGCCTGCGATCGTAAAATCTTCATATTCGAGCAGAAACATATAGGGTGAGGGATTTTGGCTACGGAGTGTCCGGTAGAAACTGAGCGGATCGATTTTGGTATATTGGGTGAAGCGGTTGGACATCAGGATCTGAAAGACATCGCCGCTTTTGATCATCTCTTTGGATTTGGCGACCATCTGAAAAAAGGTCTCTTTGTCGAAGGCAAATTTGCCTTTGTTCGGATCGATGACGGTTTTTTTGAGCTCGGTATAGGGATAAGGCTCTTTCAAAAAGGTGATGATATCGTCAAGCTCGGTTGCCAATGAGGTATCCGGCGTCAGTAGTGTGAGCGTATTGGTTTTATGTGAAAAGGCGATGGTGAGTTTCGGACGAATCAGGTCGATGTCCGGTGCGTGGAGTTCATCTTTGAGCGGATCCATCCACGGTTTGAGCACCGGTTCGAAAATTTTGACGGCATCATATCCTATAAAACCGACAAAACCGTCGACAAAACCGATGCCGAGTTCTTTACTGATTTGCCGATATCGGTCATAGTCTATATTTGCATAGTAGCGCTTGAGGATATCAAAAGGGTTTTCCCCGCTGACACTGGTCGTACCGTCTTCATGAAGTACGGTAGTTTTTTCCTCTTTGTAGGTAATTCGCTCGCGCGCCCCGACGAAGATGAAACTGAAGTTTCCGTTTTCGGTGTTGATCGCACTTTCGAAGAGGAGCGCGGTTTCATCCGGAAACCGCGTTTTGATTCTGGTGTAGACCGCGATCGGTGTCAGTTGATCAAAAAGGAGTTGTCTGCTCTGCACGATCAGTGAATCCTGTAGATAAAGGCGCTTGGATTGATCGTAGCATGTACGCCGGGCAGTTTACGTTTTGCTTCGCTTCTGGACGCAAACGGTCCGATCAACACTTTTTTGATCTTTCTACCGTGAACGACGGTGCTGTGTACGATATAGTCGTATCCTGCGTCTTTAATCTTTTGCAGGAAGCGTCTGTCCGGGAAGCTCGCCGTCGTTGCACCGACCTGGATGAAATATCCGCTAAGTGAAGAGAGTTTTGTTGCCGGTTCCACAGGTGAGACTTTTGTATCGACGATGATCTCTCTGGGCGGATTGATCACATGTTTGGGCTTCGGTTTGGCGGCAGGTTTGACGATTTTTGTTTCGATGATTTTCGCCGCTTCCTCTTTGGCTTTGGTGATCTTCGTTTGTGCGGTAGTGTGTGCTTTAGAAACAGATTTGGCGATCTGATCCGCTTTTTTCTCGAATAATTCCTTAGGAGATGTCGCCGGTTTTACGACTGCTTTGGGCTTGGTGACGTTTGCTGCGGGTGTGGCTGCGGGTTTCGGTTTGGCGGCAACGGTCTCTTTTTTTGGTTCGGGCGTGCTTTCACCGCTCTCCTGTGCTTTGAGTCTGCGTACCATCTCTTCAAATTTCAGATCCGTTTCCGCACTGTCGTCGATGATCGGTTCCTGCTGGAAGAGGTCGTTGGTCTCTTCTACTTTTTTACTCAGTTGGTCGATACCTTTGTCGACCGGTTGTGTCATCTGTTCACCGACCTGTGCGATATTGTTTTCGGCAGGCATTCCTTTATTGAAGAGTTTCATGAGTACAAGTGCCACCAAAAAGAGCAAAATCAGCATCGCGGCGAAAAGCAGCAGCTTTTTGGTCTTGTCGACGTCACTCTTTTTCTCTTTTTCCAGAACGATATCGCTCAGATCACCGGATTTTACCGGTTGTTTCTTCAGCTTGTCTTCCATAGCGTTTTCTCCTCTTTTGATATTGATTACGATTTTTTGCATCGGTTACATATGCCTTGCCCAGGACGAACCCCGCTCTTTGGCGTAGACTTTTTTGGGAAGGTTCAAAATATTGAACTCTTTGGGAATATCCGCATTCGGAAAAACCTTCCACTCTTTGGGAATCTTTGTCGCAAGTTTTGCCGAGAGATTTTTGGCAAGCTGACACCCTTCGGCAAATGTCGTATGCCCTTTGTGAATATAGACATGCAGATGCCCCGGTGTCTTGCTCTCATAAGCGGTGAAGTTGAGATACCCCTCTTCACGTAGCAGGAGTTGCAGTCTGTGCCAGAAACGTTCGGTGTTTCGTCCGTTGTAATCAAAAACGATATTTTCCACTTTGTCCCGATCATTGACCAGAGAATGGGCGACAATGATTTTGCCGCTGTCGTAATCGTTCATAACAGAGCGCGTCAGCGGCTTGTCGATACGTTCGTATTTGTCGAAAAAGAGTCTCCCCTTATAGTTGATCTTGTTGACGATTTTGTCGCGCTTGATCCAGTAGTGGTTCGTAATCATTTTGATAAGAGAGACATCGACGTTATACATTATGGTTTCCTAATAGATCGGTCGGTCGTAAATGACAAATTGTTGTGCCAGCGCTTTCATCTCTTCCCTGATTTTTGCATGAAGTTCTTTATTGTTTATATTATCCAAAACATCCGCAATTTTTCCTGCAATAAGTTCAAATTCTTTGACTTTCATACCTCTTGCGGTTAAGGCTGGAGAGCCGATTCTGATACCGCTGGTGACAAACGGGCTTCTGGTTTCTCCGGGAACGGTATTTTTGTTGACCGTGATTCCGGCATCTCCGAGTGCGGCATCGGCATCTTTTCCACTAAATTCTTTATTTAAGAAAGAGACGAGGACAAGGTGGTTGTCGGTGCCGCCGCTGACGACGTCGTAACCGCGATCCATCAACACTTCCGCAAGTACTTTCGCGTTGGCTTTGACATCTTTGGCATAGGTTTTCCACTCAGGTTTGAGGTTTTCACCAAATCCGACAGCCTTGGCGGCGATAACGTGTACAAGCGGTCCGCCCTGAATACCCGGGAAGATAGCGGAGTTGACCTTTTTTGCGATCTCTTCGTCGTTTGTCATAATCATACCGCCTCTTGGACCGCGAAGTGTTTTGTGTGTCGTGGTCGTTACGACGTCGCAGTGAGGGAAGGGGCTCGGATGCTCACCGGCGGCGACCAAGCCCGCAATGTGTGCGATATCGGCGAAAAGATATGCGCCCACTTCATCCGCAATTTCACGGAATTTTGCAAAGTCGATCTCTCTGGGATAGGCGCTCGCGCCGCAGACGATCAGTTTGGGCTGTACGATTTTGGCAATATCCCGCACACGGTCGTAATCGATGCGGCCATCAAGTTCAACACCGTAAAAGAAGCTGGAGTAGGTTTTTCCGGAGCTGCTTACTTTGCTGCCGTGTGTGAGGTGTCCGCCGTGGCTGAGATCCATACCGAGTATTTTATCGTAGGGTTTCAGCAGTGCCTGATAGACGCCCTGATTTGCCTGTGATCCGGAGTGGGGCTGGACATTGGCGAATTTGCAGCCGAAGAGTTCGCAGGCGCGGTCGATGGCGAGTTGTTCGACTTCATCGGCATATTCGCATCCGCCGTAGTAGCGTTTGTAGGGGTATCCTTCCGCGTATTTGTTTGTAAAAATACTTCCCATCGCTTCCATCACGGCGGGAGAGGTGAAGTTTTCACTCGCGATCATCTCAAGATGGTTGGTTTGTCTTTCAAGCTCTTTTTGCAAAATCTTGAATACTGCGGGATCTTCTTTTTCCATAAAATACATCTTATCGGTCCTTTGTCGTTTCGTTGTTTGTCTCTTGTTCCTCTTTGTCGCTTTTGAGCGGTTTCATCGCCGGGAAGAGGATGACATCCCGGATAGAGTGCCGGTTGGTCAGCAGCATCGTCAAACGGTCAATGCCGATGCCCTCACCGGCTGTCGGCGGCATACCGTAGCCGAGTGCATGGATGAAATCTTCATCCATTTCATGTGCCTCATCGTCTCCGGTTGCTTTGTTTTCCATCTGCTTCGCAAAGCGCGCAAACTGATCGAGCGGATCGTTGAGCTCGTTGAAGCCGTTGGCGATCTCTTTGCCCGCGACGAAAAATTCGAATCTGTCCGCGATTTCGGGATCTTCGTCATTGCGTCTTGCCAGCGGGCTGATATCTATCGGATAGTGTGTCAGAAAGGTAGGATCGATCAACTCTTTTTCGACGAATTCGTCAAAAATCTCCTCCTGCAGCTTTGCGACGGAGAGGTTTTCATCAACTTCGATCTCATGATCTCGCAAAAATGTGAGCAGCGCTTCTTTATCCCGTACTTTCGCGGCGTCGACTCCCGCGATCTCGACAAGCGCCTCTTCCCATTTGATTCTGCGAAACGGTGTCGAATAGTCGATGACATATTTGCCGTACGGCAGTTTAGTCGGAAGATTGAGTTCATGAAGGAGTGTGGTAAAAAGCTCCTCCGTCAATTGCATCAAATCTTCATAGGTATGGTATGCCCAGTAAAATTCGAGCATCGTAAATTCAGGGTTGTGGGTGTGGTCCATACCTTCGTTACGGAAATTTCGATTGATTTCAAAAACCGCGTCAAAACCGCCGACGATCAGCCGTTTCAGATAGAGTTCCGGCGCGATTCTCAGATAACGTTCGACATCAAGCGCGTTGTGGTGGGTGATGAACGGGCGTGCGTTCGCCCCTCCGGCAATCGGGTGCATCATCGGCGTTTCAACTTCCAGAAATCCTTTCTCTTCGAAAAAACGTCGTACGATGCTGACGATACGGCTGCGCATTTTGAAGGTCTCTTTGACATCCGGGTTCATGATCATATCGAGATAGCGCTGGCGGTATCTGAGCTCTTTATCCTGCAGTCCGTGGAACTTCTCCGGAAGCGGCTTGATCGATTTTGTCGCCAGATCCAGCTTGGTGACATGAAGTGACAGTTCACCGGTTTTGGTCACAAACGGATAGCCCTCGACGGTGATAATGTCACCTACCTCGATCAGTTTTTTAAAGACGTTGTTGTAGAATCCTTCGGGCAGGTTATCACGTGCAACGTAGATTTGCAGCAGACCGCTTTCATCTTCGATTTTTACAAAGGCGGCTTTGCCCATCAGACGCAGGAATTTGATTCTTCCGCTGACTCTTGCCGTTTTGCTCTCGTCGCGTTTATTTTCCAGATCCGCGACGTAAGCGTACTCTTTTTTGAACTGTTCGGTTGTTGTATCGCGTACGATACCGTGCGGATAGGGATTGATCCCCATCTCTCTGAGTTGTTCCGCTTTTTGGATACGTTGTTGTTCGTATTGATTGTCAAATATCAATGGAATCCTCTCTTCGTTTAGATATTCGGGTTGTTTTGATCAGTGGTTTTGCGTTTCCTGACATTTCCTGCAAATACCGTATAACTGCATAATATGGTTCGTGAGTTTGAACCCGCGCATTTTGGCAATTTTTTGCTGAAGTTCTTCTATCTGCGCATCTTCAAATTCAACAATTTTTCCGCATACTTCACAAATGATATGATCATGATGGGGTTTGTTGCCAAGCTCAAATTTTTTCCCCTGTGTACCGAACGAAAGAGATGTGACGAGTTTGTTCTCCTCCAGCAGATTGAGTGTCCGGTAGACGGTCGTGATGCCGGTGTTGAGCTCGGGATATTTTTGTTTGACGAGCAGATAGAGATTCTCCGGTGTGAAGTGTTCCGGGTGTTCATACAGTGTTTTGAGAATCGCTTCACGCTGTGCGGTAAATTTCAGACGATTTTTCCTGAGAATCGTGCGAAACGTTTCCAGCAGTTCGTCATAGGAGAGCGATTCGGTATTGTTCATCGATCTCTCTTACTCCCCCCGGTTTTCTTCCGCATCACCGACGTCTATATTATCCTTGACGTTGATTTGCGTCGGATCGATTTTGACGATTTTTGCGCCCACTTTCTGAAAAATCGGGTACATCATCGAACCTGCAAACATATTGTTGATGCTTGCTCTGAAAATTCCGATATTGGAAAAGACGTAGATAATAACTGAAAAAATCAGAAAAACTTTCGCGCCGCCGACGAAAAAGCCGAGCAGTTTGTCGACCGGTCCCAAGCCGCTGGAGTTGACCAGCTTTCCGAGTAAAAATCCGATCATGACGGCAAAGAGCCAAAAGGCGATCAGTACCGCGATGAAACCGATCAGATAG
>WGAE01000090.1 GCA_015489185.1 Campylobacterales bacterium | reverse complement strand
ATATCGAACGTATTTACAATCTGCTCAACCTTAGTAACGATGAACATTACAAACAGCGCATCACCGCTTTAATCAATATCGCCAAAGAGACGATGACGATGCCCTACGGTTATCTGCCCGCCGACAAACACCCCTTCGATACCGTCATCGATATGGTTTTCGCCTATGACCGCTCCGAAGCAAAAACATACCGCGAAACGACCGAAGCGCTCAAAAAACTGATGCCCAAAGACCTGGTCGCGAACATCCTCTGGCTGGATGCCCACAACAGTAAAAAAGATATCAAAAACTACGCACGCCGTATCCAGCATACCCTGATCGATACCAATCTCGATTTCAATCCGCTCTATTTCGGTGAAACGCTCCCCAGAGAACTCTATGTCCGTATGCTGCATATCGGAGGACTTGTCCCGTTTTTCGTCAATAAACTTGAAAAAGAAAAAGATCGCTACGGCGAATATATCGCCTTCAAGCTGACCCTCGCCTACGCATATCTATTTGACAAAAAATTCGAGGCGGCGTATCGTATCTACAACGATCTGATCGACAACTGCCATCAAAACGATACCCATACGCTCTTTCTTGCAGCGGTAGCGGCAATCGGCAGCGGACACCACGCCAACGCAATCGCGCTGCTTGAACTTTCAAAACTCGAAGATACCTCCAATATGGAAAGTCGCTACGCGCTGGGACTTTTGTATCAGGAGGCGAAAAACTTCGACGGCGCCGCCATTCAGTATAAAAAAATCGGTGACAGCGGATTTCGTTCAGACTACTTTACCTTTTATATCGCCAAGTCTAAATAATTTCGAGAAAATACAAATATTTATTGCTTAGTCGAAAAAAGTTAATGTATTTTTATATTGTTTCAGCTAGAATATGGATAACAATATAAAAAGGAGTTATGAATGACACGCCGACAATGGATGTGGCTATGGATATGGCTGCTGCTCTTTTTGATCATTTTCTGTGTCTGGAACAAAATACAGATGATCAAACAGCATGAAGTGCGCACACCTGCTGCAATACCGGCAACACAACAACCCGCTATACAACAAACAAAAAAACAACCATCGAATCTTATTATTCAAAAAGATATTTCCGTCAAACTGGTCAAAGAGAACGGTAAAATCAAACTCTCCGGAGTATTTCCTTCCGAAAAACGTCTGGCAAGCATTCTCGAAGAGATGAAGAACCGCGGACTTGAAGTGCAAAGAGGCACCATTATCATTGACAAAAAGGCGGATAATCCGAAACTACTTGCGGCACTCCCTGTACTGGCGGAAAAACTCGATAGTTTCGATGAAGGTGTACTAACCTACCATGAAGAGAGCGTCACAATGACAGGTAAAACCGGAGAACAGCTTCTCAGCGATGAGCTCGAAGCGGTTGTCAGAGAACTAAACCCCAAATATACAATCGATAACAGAGTGGAAATCACCGCACCGCAAATCGTACCGCAACCCGAAGAGACACTACAGACAAAATCTGCCGAAGCACCTCAAAAACCTCAGGAGCAACAGGCGGCAAAACCGAAAACATCACAAGCACAAACTGCCGAAAACAACAAAACAGAAAAAGCGAAAAAACCGGCAGCAACAAAATCTCAACCTCCAAAAAGCGAACAAAAAGAGGTACAAAAAGCGCTCAATGCCGCACTACGCAACAAACGGGTCGAATTTGTCTATGCAAAAGATCAACTGACACCGAAAAGTCAAAAAATCATCGACCAGATCGCCGCTATTTTGCAAAAACACCCCGGCATCAAAATCGAAATTGCCGGACATACCGACTCGGACGGTACCGCGGAGCGCAACCTCAAACTGAGTCAGCGCCGTGCGGAAGCGGTTAAACGCTACCTCATCAAAAAAGGTATTCCTGCTGAGCGTTTGGTCGCCAAAGGATACGGTGAAAGCAGACCGCTTGTTAAAAATGACACCCCGGCACACAAACAGCTCAACCGCAGAGTCGAATTTAAAGTGATACAATAAAAAGGAGAAAGAAGAATGAATCATTTACTGCAACTTGCGATGGATATGATTTTATGTCTGCTGATCGCGGCGATTATCGGTGCGATCATCGGTTACCTGATCGGAAAAATGAGCAAATGCGACAGTGATACGGAACCTGAACTTCCCGCATCGCTCAATAGCTATGAGAGCCCTGATGCCGTACGTAAAACCGGCACCGAAAACGCCCCAAAAGCGCTCTCCGCCGCAGCAACCGCGACAGCGGAACTAAGCGCTTCAGAGAAAGAAGATCTTTCGAAAGTAAGCCGTGCGCTCGATACCGAGACTGCCAAAACGGCACAGGCGATGCCTAAAAACATGGAAGGACTGGAAGGAGAAAGACCGGAGTATCTGCCCGGTCCAAGAAACGGTATCCCCGATGACCTCAAAGAGATCAGCGGTATCGGACTTAAAATCGAAGACAAACTCAATGAACTGGGTATCTACCACTTCGATCAAATCGCAAACTGGACTCCGGAAAATGTCAAATGGATTGAAAATTATCTTGTTTTCAAAGGAAGGGTCAACCGCGAAAACTGGATCGGTCAGGCAAAGCTGCTTGCAGCCGCAAGCGGGCGACATACAACCAACTAATTTTTCTTTCCGCACTGCAACATTTCACGACAACCGTTTTCGGTGTCGTGAAATCTCTCCTTTACCCGATTTTGCTATAATAGGCACCAAAAAACCGGAAGGTATTTTATGATCTGTATTTTTGACTGCGAAACGATACCGGATGCCGATCTGGTACGCAGACAGTTCCAACTGGAAGGTGACGATCTGGAAGTGACCGAACAGGCATTCTCCCTGCAGGAAGAAAAAAGCGGCAGTGCGTTTCTACCCGTCCCGTTTCATCAAGTCGTGGCAATTTCCGCCGTCATCAGCAACGATTTCGGCGCGTTTGAAAAGGTAAACTCCATCGAGGGAGAGACAGAAGAGGAAATGCTGACGCAGTTTTTACAGTTCATCGACCGTCACAACCCCAAACTCGTCAGTTTCAATGGACGCAATTTCGATATTCCGATGCTCATGATACGGGCAATGAAATATAACCTCTCCTGTCCCGCCTTCTACGAAAAAGAGAATCAGGATTTAAACAAAAGCAAATGGGACAACTACCGTTACCGATTCAGCGACCGGTTTCACGTCGATCTGATGGATCATATCAGTGAATTTGGCGCCGTACGCGGACTTAAACTCGATCTTTTGTGCAATATGGCAAACATTCCGGGAAAATTCGATGTCAGCGGTGACCAGGTACACAAACTCTATTACGAGGGGAAGCTGGAAGCGATCAAAGAGTATTGCGAAAGCGATGTGCTTAACACCTACTGGCTCTACCTCAAATATGAACTGCTCAAAGGCAATCTGATCATGGATGATTATCTGCGCTATCTGCAGACGATGGCATCCAAACTACCGTCTGAAAAATCGTATACCCCGATTTTTACCGACGGTGTAGAAAAGGAGTTGACACGCCATGCCGGCAATCATTGATTACAATATGGGAAACCTTGCAAGCGTACGCAACGCGTTTGCAAAACTGGGAATCGAAGCGACGATCGTGCGCGACCCGGACAAGCTTGAAAAGTTTGACAAAATCGTTCTTCCGGGTGTCGGTGCATACGGTGACGCGGTAGCCCATCTGCAAGAGACGGGAATGGATGAGGCGATTAAAGCGTTTGCGAAAACCGGCAAGCCGGTACTGGGTATCTGCCTGGGAATGCAACTGCTGCTGGAGAGTTCGGAAGAGTTCGGGTTTCATGAAGGACTCGGACTTATTCCCGGGAAAGTGGTACGCTTCGATCAGGAACGTTTCCCAAAACCGCTCAAAGTTCCCCATATGGGATGGAACGAACTCTTTGTGACCCAAAAAACACCTCTGCTGCGCAACTTGCCGGAAGCCTTCTACCTCTATTTCGTTCACAGCTACCATGCTGAGTGCGACAAAAAATATGTCATGGGTGAAACCCTGTACGGCTACACATTTGCAAGCGCTATATATAATGAAAACATTTTCGGCTTTCAGCCACACCCTGAAAAGTCTCACAAAAACGGACTGCAAATTTTACAAAACTTTATGGATATGTGATATGGATATTTTACCTGCAATCGATCTCAAAGACGGCAAAGCGGTGCGCCTGACCAAAGGCTTGATGGAAAGCGCCAAAATTTACAGCGATGAACCGTGGCAACTGGCAAAACGGTTTCAAGAGATGGGAAGCAAGTGGCTTCACCTGGTCGATCTCAACGGCGCGTTTGCCGGAGAACCGAAAAATCTTGAACAAATTAAAAAAATTCGACAAATGTGCGATATAGAGATAG
Organism: Campylobacterales bacterium; assembly: GCA_015489185.1. GTDB lineage: Bacteria > Campylobacterota > Campylobacteria > Campylobacterales > QNZT01 > QNZT01. The sequence continues at coordinate 4,078 of WGAE01000090.1, read as the reverse complement.
AGCTCGGCGGCGGTATCCGTGATGAAGAGACCATCAAACGTTATGTCGATCTCGGTATAGACCGAATCATACTCGGCTCGATCGCCCTCAAAAACCCCGATTTCGTCAAAGAGGTCGCGACACGCTACCGCATTGCGGTCGGTATTGATGCGATCGACGGCTATGTCGCGGTCGAAGGGTGGGCGGAAAAATCGACGATGCGCGCAACGGACCTTGCAAAAGAGTTCGCTCAAGCGGGAGTCGAGGCGATCATCTGTACCGATGTCGGCAAAGACGGAACATTAAGCGGGGTCAATGTCGACTTTACGCTCTCCGTCGCAGAAGCAAGCGGACTGGATACCATCGCCAGCGGCGGCGTCAGGGATATAGGTGATATCAAAGCCCTCAAACAAACGGGCAGGATATCCGGTGTCATAGTAGGGAAAGCATTTTACGAAGGTACCCTCGATCTGAAAGAAGCCTTCGCACTGGTTTCAGAAAAATCCGATTGACGATTTCGGGTTTTTCATGAAACCCAAAATTCGTTAAAAGGAAAAAAATGAAGTTTTTGGTAGTAGATGACAGTTCAACCATGAGAAGAATTATCAAAAATACACTCGGCAGACTGGGACACAAAGAGATTCTTGAAGCCGAGGACGGCGCGCAGGCATGGGAGACAATGCAACAAAACAGCGATATCGATGTACTCATCACAGACTGGAATATGCCGGAGATGAACGGACTGGAACTGGTCAAAAAGGTACGCGCGGAAGAGAAGTACAGTGATCTTCCAATCATTATGGTCACGACTGAAGGCGGAAAAGCGGAAGTAATTACCGCACTTAAAGCAGGTGTAAACAATTATATTGTAAAACCTTTTACACCTCAGGTTCTGCAGGAGAAACTGGAGGCAGTCCTATAACAATGCGAAAAAGAGAATGAACGAATACTATTACCAACTGATTGTTACACCGGATGCCCAACCCGAGCTTTTTGCCGAGATACTGCTCGATATGCTGCAAAAGGCGATCGAAGAGAAAGATGGGGCGTTGATCGTTCGAGACAGCGAACCTCTGGATGACATTGCCTGGGCGATCGAAAAGTTCGGGGAGAAAATTGGCATCGGCGTCACGACACAACTGACCAAAGAGCGTAACGAAGACTGGATCGATAAATACAAATCTTCCGTCAAACCAATCAGTGTCGGAAACTTCTACGTCCGCCCCCAGTGGGAAAACCCCAGAGAGAATATGATCGACATCATCATCAATCCCGCACTCGCTTTCGGTTCGGGACATCATGAAACAACCTACTCTTGTTTACAGATGATTAACGATTATGTCAAAAAAGATGATACACTTCTGGACGTCGGTTGCGGAAGCGGAATTCTTTCGATCGCCGCGGCAAAACTGGGTGCGAGGGTCGATATCTGCGACACCGACGAAGTAGCCGTAGAGAGTGCGCAGGAAAATTTTACCCGTAATGAAATCGACTTTGCGGAGTGCTGGGTCGGATCGGTGCAAAATGCGCCGCGCACATACGACGTCGTGGTGGCAAATATCATTGCCGATGTACTTTTACTGCTGCACAATGACCTGAAAAAGGCGGTCAATCAAGGCGGAATTTTAATTCTATCAGGTATAATTGACAAATATATTGACCAAATTCTTGAAAAATATAAAGATTTTAACACATTAGAGAAAATACAAAATAAAGAGTGGTACACACTCGTACTCAAAAGGATTTAGATGTCCCAGAACAACAAAAATGACAAAAACAACAATTTTTTCAATCAGAATCCTCTGATTATTTTTGCCATTTTCTCCGTTTTGATCATTTTACTCTTCAAAACAATGGTCGAACCGACCAACGGGATGGAAAATGCTACTTCCCAAACCGGTTTTACCCAGGCAACCACACGAAATATCAACTACTATGAACTCAAACAGTTAATCAAAGAGGGTAAAGTCAGCTATGTCGCGATCGGCCAGACGATGATCAAAGCTGTTGCGGAAAACAACGGACTACGCACGATCTACTACGTCAAAAAAGTCCCCGAAGACAACACCCTGATTCCACTGCTTGACAAGAAAAAGATCCCCTACGGCGGATACAGCGAAAGCAACTGGCTGACCGAAATACTCTTTTCATGGGTCATTCCGATCTTTATTTTCTTCGGCATCTGGATGCTTTTGACCAGCCGTATGCAAAAAAATATGGGCGGCGGTATTCTCGGTATGGGAAGCAGTAAAAAACTTGTCAACTCCGAAAAACCGAACGTCAAATTTGACGATGTCGCCGGTGTCGAAGAGGCGAAGGAAGAGGTCAAGGAGATTGTCGACTTTTTGAAATATCCGGAGCGCTATATCAACCTCGGTGCGCAGATTCCTAAAGGGGTACTGCTGGTGGGACCTCCGGGAACAGGTAAAACATTGCTTGCCAAGGCGGTTGCGGGAGAAGCGGATGTACCTTTCTTTTCCGTTTCCGGTTCCAGCTTTATCGAAATGTTCGTCGGTGTCGGTGCAAGCCGCGTGAGGGACTTGTTTGAAAACGCGAAAAAAGAGGCACCCTCCATCATCTTCATCGATGAGATCGACGCCATCGGTAAGAGTCGTGCGGCAAGCGGTATGATGGGCGGCAACGATGAACGTGAGCAAACCCTCAACCAACTCCTTGCGGAGATGGACGGTTTCAGTTCCGATCAGTCGCCGGTTATTGTCCTTGCGGCAACCAACCGTCCTGAAGTTCTCGACGCCGCACTGCTTCGCCCCGGACGTTTCGACAGACAGGTACTTGTCGACAAACCCGATTTCAAAGGTCGTGTCCAGATCCTCAAAGTGCATGTCGAAAAGATCAAGATGGCGGACGATGTCGACCTCGAAGAGATTGCACGCATGACCGCCGGACTGGCGGGTGCCGATCTGGCAAATATCGTCAACGAAGCGGCGCTCCTTGCCGGTCGTAAAAACAAAACCCACGTCGAACAACAGGACTTCTTCGAAGCGGTCGAGCGTGCCATTGCCGGTCTGGAGAAGAAATCGCGCCGTATCAACCCCAAAGAGAAGCGTATCGTCGCTTATCATGAAAGCGGTCACGCACTGATCGCGGAGACAACAAAAGGTGCGAAAAAGGTCTCCAAAGTCTCGATCGTACCGCGTGGACTTGCGGCACTGGGTTATACCCTCAACACACCGGAAGAAAACAAATATCTACTGCAAAAACATGAACTGATCGCAGAAATCGATACCCTTTTAGGCGGACGTGCCGCGGAAGAGGTTTTCATCGGTGAAATCTCTACGGGTGCCGGAAACGATCTGGAGCGCGCAACCGATATCGTCAAAGCGATGGTCGGGCTTTACGGCATGAGTGATGTTGCTGGATTGATGGTACTCGAAAAACAACGCAACACCTTCCTGCAAGGAGGTACTGTCAAAGAGTACAGCTCCAAGACTGCCGAGAAAGTCGATGAATTTGTCAAAAAATTTCTCGATGAACGATACAAAATTGTCGTACAACGCCTCAAAGATTACAGCGGCGCGATCGAAAGAATGGTCGAAGAGCTCTTCAAAACCGAAACGATCGAAGGCAAAACCGTCGTTGAAATCATCAAACAGTATGAAGAAGAACACGGTATGGAAAGCATGCTGACCGATCATGAAGAACCCAACGAAGATATCAACAAAGCGATCAGCAAAGAGGAAGAGAAACATAAAGAGTCTCATGAAACGCAACAATTAGCAGAAGAAGAAAACACCCCTCAAAACGATACCGACACTTCCGATAACGAAACACCAAAAGAGAAGGAGTAATTCCCTCCTTTCTCTTTTTACCTGACAAAAAAAAATTTTCAAGACCACATCATATTCATTTTGTCAAAATCTGGCAACTGTCAATTATTTACAGACCCCAAATTAACCCCTTTTTAATCAGGAATATACGATAATCTGCAAAAAATCCGAAGAGTCTGTATGAACGAAGAAAACATTGTAAAGATATTTGATACGACATTGCGGGACGGGGAGCAGAGTCCCGGCGCATCGATGAATATGGAAGAGAAGATCCAGATCGCGTTGCAACTGGAAAAGCTGCGTGTTGATAT
>WGAE01000089.1 GCA_015489185.1 Campylobacterales bacterium | reverse complement strand
GTGGATAGTAACGGCAATCCGCTCAAAGTACAGGTGATCCGAAACTGTTTCGTACCGATTGCAGGTACAAACGGAACCTATCCTGTCGGCGGATCGGAGTGTCATTTGATCAGTGTTGTCGTCTACGGATGTGCAAAAGAGGGAGATGTACCGTATACACTTACATTGACAACCGAATAGAGGTTTACTTCATGAAATAAGACGTTTCATCTTTTTGAAACACTCCGTTTGAGCGCGTAGGTACCGAAAGGTATTTACGCGCTTTTTGCTTTTTGACGCTCCTTGAGTCTTTGTAACACAAAAGCAACGTGTGTGCGAAGCAGATAATACTCTCCCATATAGGACAACGGTACGTCGGTATGTTGTTTGATTTCATCCTGTAGTTTGTCGAGTTTTTCTATCTCATTGGTGATTTGGTCGGGCGTAAGTGTTTCGACTTGACGGTCGATTTCGCTGAGTTGACGGTACCAGCGGTAGATTTTGGAGCGAATACGCCACCGATAGAGCGGGAAGAAACTCTTCAGCAGTGGAATGAGCAGTGTCAATACCGGAATGAGCATAATTTTCAGCCGGTAGATATTTGCCGCGATCCAAAACGGGAAAATTTTCTCCAGCCAAGTGTCACCCTCTTTGAAGTAACGTTTTGCCGAGGGATGTACCGGCAGTTGTGTTGCGGTGATGTTGGGATAGTCAGTACCGTCGCTTTTGAGCAGTGCGGGAGGATTTTGTGCCTCTTTGATGACTTTTGCCATTAGTCGCACGAGCACTTTGTCCAGATCGTTTGTAGTGACCACCGTTGCCGAAGCGGCAAGCAGATCGAGATTATGCGAGGGGAGATTGTGTGCCAGATCGATTGCGCCTTCGGGCAGGGTCACTTTTTTGAGATAGGGAAAATGCAACAAAAAAGCATCGATTCTGCGAATAGGAAGCGGCTGGAGTTCATGATGTGCAAAACAGTTTTTGATTTTATCGGAGGTAGCGGCGATAACACGAAAGAGTGCGTCGATCTCTCCTTTTTTCAAAAGTGCACACGCTTTGGAGTCGTTGATATCCAAAATTGCCGTATGGTTATTGTCGATACCGGCAGCCCGGAGTATCTTTCGGCTTAAAGCAAATGTCCCGCTTCCACGTTCCCCGATAGCGACGTATTTATTTTTGAGATCGTTCAGGGTAGCAATTTTACTTTTTTTTGTCACGAAGATCCATAGCGGTTCGGGATAGATCGCGGCGACGGCACGTAATGTTTTGGCATCTTCCTTATGCGCGGTGCCTTCCTGCATAAAACCGATATCGACTTTGTGTGAGAGAAGCAGTTTTCGTGTTTCAAGCGATCCCGCAGTCGGTTTCAGATGAACCGTCATACCTTCCTGTTCGAGCAGTTTTTTGTAGCGCAGGGCGTATGTGTAGTAGACACCGCCCTCTCTTCCGGTTGCGATGGTCAACTCTTTTTTGGGAGCGGGTTGAATAAAACGACTGGTCAGCCAGAACCCTCCGCCAATGAGCAGCAGTAAAGGGATCCAGAGTTTAAACGCTTCTTTCATACAGTTTTTTTCCTTTCATCATCAATTGCGCATAGTAATAGAAACTGTTTCATGAACTAATTAAAAAAGAAAATTATTTTGAATATTTGGGACTTTCGACGAAACAAGGTATGAGAGATATACGGGTGGTTGAGTGATTTTTTTTGAAGGGAGGAAGAGAATTCCTTCTCCTCCTTTTGGTTTTTATTCAGCAGAGCGTGGCTGAGAACCTCCTGGTTGCGCCAGGCGACCATTCCCCAACTCTCCAGATCTTTTTGGAGTTGGTCGAGTCCGCGATCTTTGTGGCAGGCGTAGCAAGCGTTGGTTTCAGGTGGCATCTTCCACGCTTTTGTTTCTGCCGGTGAGGTGAATGCGAACATATGTGATCGCACTGTCAGCGGCGATTTACCGGTATGGCGACCTGTTTTTGGCATATGGCATTCGATACAGAGCGAGCCTTTGGAATCGGCTTTGTGATGGGTATGTGCCGAAAGTGATGTCTGGTGCGGTCCAATGATGGAACCGAACGAGTGACACTTCATGCAGGCGGCATTGCCTTCGCTCTTTTGGGCGGTATTGGTGAGTTTATGCGGATCATGACAGTTGATACAGGTAATGCCGTGGCGGTACATGGCGTCTCTGACATATTCGTTGCCCTGTGTGCGGTTTTTCTTGGCTGCGCCGTTTGCCCAGAACTCTTTGGTCTCTTTTCCCAATACGAACGGTGCGGCAAGTTTGTAGTCGATGAGCGGCTTTCCGGGTTGATAGCCGTCCGGGTAATCTTTTGCATCCATCCAGAGTGCTTTGATATCGGGGTTCTTTTTCAGGCGATTGTCGCGGTTGCGCATATGGCACTGCAGACAGACTTCGTTGGTGCGGATCGGATCGCTGAGGCTTGCCTTGTAAACCGGGTTTTTCGGTTCTTTGGCATGGTTGGAACCGGGACCGTGACAGTTTTCACAGGCGATCGCCGGTTCGTATCGTTTGCCGGTCGCCATATAGCCGGTAAAGTGACATCCGTCGCAGGTGTTGGAGGTTGGAAATTGATGATTGTCATGCGGGTACGCGTCGTGGTACCAATATTTCCACGGTTTGAAGTGTTGCCACTTTTTGGTTTCGCTGTTCCACTGGTAGTTTCCCAGCCTGTAATCCTCTTTGCCGTTGATTTTTGCGGGGATCATGTAGCGCTGTTTAAATTTGCTTCCGATCGTATAAACCGCATCCTTGAGGGTAAAGTCCGCATCGTCTGGAAGTTTTGAGAAATCAGCGACGACGACATTCGGATCTTTTCGGATATCCTGAATCATCTTGCTGTGCATCGAATGTTTCCAGTCGTGATACTGTTCTTTATGACACTCACGGCATTTTTGAGAACCGACGTATGTAGCATCTTTTTGGGACGGGGGTTGCAGGTTGGCGGCGAGTCCGACGTGCGGCTTGGTTAGTTGTGCATAGTAGGGGGTGATTTTGGGTTTGAAAAACCAGGCGATCCCGGAGACGATTGCCAGGAGTATCAAAAGTATGATCAATCGCTTCATGAAGATGTTTCCTTGCAGAAGATTTTTGAAAAGGATAGTATTTTTTGGGTTAACGGGGACTTATTTTAAGGTACGATGTGACGCTTTTGTAACGGGGTATGGAGGAGCGCTTTACGCTGGCTCCTCTGTTGCGGATTTCTCTCTGATCAGCGGTACGAAGACAAATCCCGGAAACTCCTGCGCTTCGACTTTGGTGTCGGAGAACTTCCTGAAGCGGAAAATCGAATTTTTGACCGGAATGACGAGAATACCGCCGGTTTTGAGTTGCGCAAAAAGCTCTTCGGGGATCTCATCGGCACTTGCCGAAACGAGGATCTTGTCGAACTGTTCACCCGGTTTTCCAAGCTCTCTGCCCGCTTTTTCGATGCGGCAGTGTTCAGACACGTGTAATTTCCTGAGATTTTTTCGTCCCTTTTCGACCAGCTCATCGTGTCGTTCCAGTCCCAGTACGCTTCCCTCTTCACCGACAATCTGACACAACAGTGCCGTTGTCCAGCCTGATCCCGATCCGATATCGAGAATCTTGTCTCCCTTTCGGGGTTGCAGTTGTTCAAGCATAAACGCCACCGTAGAGGGTTGTGATATTGTCTGATCTTTGCCGATCGGTAAAGGTCGGTCTATATAGATATGATCCTGAAACGATTCAGGTATGAAATATTTTCTGTCTACCTTTTCAAACGCTTCGATGATCTGCGGGGAGCGTAGTGCGCCGTTTGCGATCATCGATGCGATCAGTTCTTTGTTGCTGTTCATCTTTTTCCTCCCAAATAACCGTCGGGTGCCAGCGCTGTGGCGAGCATGACGGTATTGATGTTTTTATGTTCCTGCCAGGTGCTGTTTTGCTGATTTTCTGTGTCGCTCCAAAATGCAACGATCTCCTCTCCGACAGGCAGGAATCGGCGAAGAGGTTCGCTAAGTCTTTGATCCATTTTTCGTACGGCTTCAAGACCGATCGCAAGCCCAAGCTCCCGAAATGCCAGCCGATAATCAGCGGGGTAACTGAGGCTCTTGTCGTGCGTGGTGAACGCATGGAGACTTTGCAGTGACGCCACGAGCAGTTTTTGCAGCATCGCTTTGTCGACATTTTGCTGTTGTGTCAAAAACCATGTATCGCTCAAAAGCCCGCCGATCCCCAGAGCATCTGCCGTTGCGAGTGAGGTGACTGCCGTCATCTCTCTGAGTGCCCGGATCTCTTCCGTTAAATCGGGCACAATCGCGCCTGCGGGATCGGTACGGGAGATCTGTTGCAGTTTCCGGTAGGTAATCCATCCGTCGAGTGCGTCGTGTTGTCCCATCGAACTGACCAGCGGTCTGTCGAGATGGATACTCATCTTCCAGTACATCAGCCTTTGTCCACTATTCGGTTCAACGTAGGTAAACTTCGCAAATGCCGTTTTTGCAAGCTCGATCGCCCAGCGGTTGTAGCGATACTCGCCCGTCAGCTCCGTCATACGGCTCAGCGCGTACATCCATTTGGTCAGGTAGTGGAAATATTGTCCGTCACGCTCCCATTCGAGTTGTTCGTCAAACGGCTCCTCGGGACGCCGTTCAGGCAACTCTTTGCCGATGCGAAGTCCTCCGATCGTCGGGTGTGCTTCCCCCTCTTTTTCGTCAAGTCCGCTGATCCAGCCCGTTTTGTTGCTGTCACCGCGCTCTTTGCCCAGTGTATGGTGTACCTGATCGACCAGTTTTTTTGCCAGATCGAGGTACCGGGTATCTTTCTGAGACTCGTAAAGTCCCAGAAAATTGCAGACGGCAAAAGCGTCCGTCCAGAGGTAGCGTTTGGGTTCGGCACTACCGATGAGTCCGGTACGCAGGGCGAAATCCTGCATGATATGTTCTGCCTGCATAATGTTGTCGATCACCATCGTTTACTCCACAAATGCAGCGCTCATGTAGCCTACGACCTGAGATTCGTCGCCGCTGGCGTCGGCGCTCGTTCTGTAATCGAGCAGCAGCGGTTTGAGTCCACGTTTTCGTGCCGCGATCAGCATCGCTTCGACACCGATTTTACCGCATGCTTCACATCCTTCGTGCAGTTTGGCGGGATTCTCTTCCGCGACCGCTTGCAGGCAGATATTATCCAGGGCGTTCGCTTTTTGAATGTCATAATAGTGGCTCAGATCGGTACTGATGACCACGACGGTTTCGGGATCATCGAGCAGGTAATCGATGATTTCCGCAAGGTTTTGCGGGCGTTCGTCTCCGTAGACCAGTTCGACGACGGAAGCTTCCGGATCGTAATATTTGATAAAAGGCATCTGTACTTCCGTACTGTGTTCATGATGTGCCTCCGGGACGAAAGTCAGAGCGAATCGGTTTTTAAGATCTACAACCGTTTGCCGGTCGATCGGAATATCGCCGAACGGGGTTTCGTATCGGTCGTAATCGCTTACGCTGGTCCCTGTCAGATAGACACGGTGACTCGGACCGATCACGACAACACGTTTTGCGTGCGTATTGGCAAGCAGTCTGTAGGCAAAATTTGCCGTAAATGCCGAATAGACATATCCCGCGTGCGGTACGATCACGGCTCTCGGTTTTTGTGTGAGTACCGTCTTATCTTTCAGGTTCTCGTCCAGTATTTTATTATAATGTTCGATCATCCGTGTGATTTCTGCGGCGGAATCGGGATAAAATTGTCCCGCGACCGCATCTTTTCGTATTGTCATCTTATACCTCCTTCACTTCAGCGGCAGTATCTACGGGGATATAACTGCCCGACTCCCATACCCCTTCGATAGCACGGTGACACTTCGGACAGTGTCCGTTTTGCAACTTGTTGATCGTTACCGAATAGCCGGTACGGTCTATCAGCAACTCTCCGCAATCGGGACAGAATGTATCTCCGTGAACGGGAACATTGCCCATATAGACATAATAGAGTCCCGCTTTTTTGGCAATGTCGCTTGCACGTTTGAGTGTCTCCAGCCCGGTCCATTTGTGATCTTTCATTTTATAGTCGGGGTGGAACGCACTCAAATGCCACGGTACATGACGTCCAAGTTCTTCGGCGATGAAATTTGCCATTGCTTTGAGATCTTCGTTACTGTCATTTTCCCCTTCGATCAGAAGTGTCGTCACTTCGACCCAGATACCGGCGTCGACCATCCGTCTGAGTGTATCCTTGACCGCTTCAAGCCCGCCTTTGAGCACCTTTTTATAGTAGGCGTCATCCCAGCTCTTGAGGTCGATGTTCGCGGCATCGAGCCACCCTTTCATATCTTCGATGATTTCCGGCGTTTCAAACCCGTTGCTGACGAAGATGTTTTTGAGCCCTTTCTCTCTTGCGATTACGCCGATATC
>WGAE01000088.1 GCA_015489185.1 Campylobacterales bacterium | reverse complement strand
TTCCTGCAGTTCACGAATATCCCTGTCCAAATCAATCAAACGTTCATGAATCTCTTTGTAGAGATGCTCATCGGTAATCGACCCTGTAAACTGAAACAACATACTTTTGGTGATGACCAGATCACCCACGCGATTCATCAGCTGATCGATCTTGTCGAGATTGACGCGAATTGATGTCGAAGAGGCGGCTTTGTTGAGTGAAACTTTTTTCTTTGTCTGCGGCGATTCTTTTTTAGATGATGCAGAAGAAGATGTCGGTAGAGATTTTTTCGGTTCACTCTTTGCTGCCGGGGTACTGGAGGATTCATCGAAAAGTTCGAAAGCAGGTACTTTCTCTTCTGCCGCCTGCGTTTTTGCAACAGGGGTTTGTTCGTCAAAAAGTTCAAAAGCGGGCACTTTCTCTTCCTCTGTAGCTGACGATGACTGCTGTGTTGCATCCTCATCGAAAAGTTCGAATGCCGGCGGCGGTGTTTCTTTTTCATCCTCCAGTACGAAAAGCAACTCACCGATCTCTTCTTTTAGTCCATCCAGCGCCTCTTCGAAAGCCTTTTCATCAACCGTACCGTTAAGTTCCTGTTCCATCAGCTTTTGGGTAAAATCGCCCACTTTGAACATAAATTCGTTGAATGTTGTCGTATAAGGAATCTTTCCGTTTCGGGCATTGTCCAGCAGCGATTCGACTTCATGAAGATATTTCGGGACAAAGTGAAGGTTCAAAAAGAGCGATGAGCCTTTGATCGTATGAATTACACGAAATATCGCATCTACTGCGTCCTGCGGTGCTTTTTCTCCCTCAGCAACCGCTTCGGTCTCCCTTTCCAGCTCTTCGAACAGATCGATCATCTCCGCTGCGTTGTCACCAAAAGCCTGTGCACGTTCTCTGAGTTTATTCTCTTTGACGGAGGTTTCCTTCGTATTTCCCGCAGCGGGAGATTCTCCGCTTTTGATCTTTTCAATTGACGAAATTAACTGCTGAAGTTTTTTCGTGTACTCATTTTCATCCAACTCATCGGCATACTCTTCATCCAAAATCTCCTGCATCGTACTGACACTCTCGATGATGAAATCGATAATCTCACCGTTCAAAGTAATCTCACCGTTTCGCACCAAATCCATAAAGGTTTCCAAGTGGTGGGTATACTGGGAAAATTTCGTCAGTTCCACCGATCCCGCACCCCCTTTGAGGGTATGCATATCACGGAAAATAGAGTCGACCTCTTCAGGTGAAATATCTCCCGCTTCTTCATTTTTCAACAATATCGAGTGGAGATTGTCAAACAGCTCTTCCGCCTCTTCCATAAAAAAATCTCTGATCTCCTGAGACATCTTACACCTCCACTTTTTCGCGGTTTATTTCCGTTTCACGCTGCAATTCTGTGGCAATTTGCAAAATTTCGCCTGAAATCGTATCGGTCGTTTTAGCGACTTCACTGTTTTTGACAGAGAGGTTCTCCAACTCTTTTATCAGTTGTTGCATTTGTGTGACCATCTCCTGTTCCGTTTTTGCCTCATTTGTAACGGTTTCTATCAGCGTGAATGTCTCGCCGATTTTCTGATTCACTTCGGAAAAATTCTGTTTCATCTCTTCAGAAACGACCATTCCCTCTTCAGTCTTCTCCTGTGTTGCTTCCACAAGCTCTTTAATCATATGTGCCGCTTCGGAGCTCTTCGCCGCAAGATTGCGCACCTCCTGCGCGACAACCGCAAATCCTTTTCCGGCATCCCCCGCCGTTGCCGCTTCGACCGCCGCGTTAAGGGAAAGAATATTGGTCTGAAACGCAATCTGATCAATTGCCGCAATCGCTTCTGAAATTTTACTTGTCGATTCACTGATTTTCTGCATCGCGGAATAGGTCTTATCAGCACATACTACCCCCGCTTTGGCCTTATCCGTTGTGATCAGTGCATTTTCTCGCATCTTTCCCGCATTATCGACCGTCTCTCTGATTCGCTCGATAATCTCTGCAATCTGATCCGATACTTTCTGAGAATTATTGCGCTCGGTCTGAATAAATGCAAACAGGTTTTTCACATTCTCCTGCAATTTTTTCGCGGATGCATTCAACTGTTCACTTTTGGCTTTCAGGGATGTATCGATCTTTTCATGAGCCTGCGCCAGCGCTTTTCCCAGACTATTGACCCCTTCTGTTAACTGCCGGAGTTCTCCCGTCGCTTCGATTTCAATCTTCTTGCGATATTCTCCTGATTCATATGCGGTCAATGTTTCAACGATCTTTTCGAGGTTCTCATGCATATGCGCATAAAGTTTATTCAGGCTCTCTTTCAGGGCATTGATTTCCGGATTCACGGCAACAGATTGAATCTGATGTGAAAAATCGCCGTAACTCGCTTTTTTGGAAAGAGCCGCGACTTCATGAACGGTTTGACGATCTTTTTCTATGTCGGCTCTGATCTTTGCAATATTGTCGTTAATATCCGTAGCGATCTGATGAAATTCATCACGCCCTTTCACTTCAATCATTTTAATATTCTCCCGCTTTCTTTGAAGGAAGAGGAAAAAAGCCTCCAGACCCTCACGTACACGGTTCAAGTTACCGACAATACGTGCAGAGAAGAGATAGAGCGCGAGATTGATCAAAACGTTGACAAATAAAATGATAAAGAGTGGATTCTTTTCATAAAGTACATTTTGAAGTGTATCGTTTGTATGTTTGATCTCTTTATCCAGTGCCGCCGTTTTTTGTAAATAGACCTCTTTTGTAAGCGCATCTTTTTTTGCATACAGCTGCTCTTTTTGTTCAATCAGCTTTCCCAGTTTGACAGTTTGCTCTTCTAGAAGACCTTTTTTATGCATAATGAACAATTGCAAGACCATAAACATCAATAAAATAAAAACACCCAAAATTGTACTCTGTCTTCTGATCGTCATCGTAACTCCCCTTCCAAAATCTCTTTGATATAACTATGCAACAGTTTTAAATCCGATTTATTGACTAAATCCAGAGCCCCCAGTTCCATCACTTTATCCTTGACACCCTGATTGGTCATACTTGTCAGGGAGAGTACCGGTACATTGCCGTAAATACTCTCTTTTTTGACATATTTGATTACCTGATATCCGTTTTTCACCGGCATTTCAATATCGGTAATGATCAACCCGATCTCCTGAGGATCAAGTGTCATAACACGATTGATCAAATCTTCACCGTTTTCGTAGATTTCAAAATTCAGCCCCATCTTCGTAAAAAATTCGTTGAGTTTTTCGATGACGATCTGACTATCTTCTGCTACCAATACCAGTTTATCGCTCTGCACTTCCAACGTTTCCGGTGGTGTAACATCGAACGAATCGATGTCGTAGATCGTGGTTTTTGAAGTTTCGTCACTAATATTGGCATCGTAAAGTAACTTCTCCGCATCGAAAACAATACACATCTTCTGTTCGTTACTGTCGTCACGTACACGCACATGTGTCACATAGGAGATTTTCGGATCCCTGCTTGCCGGCACACTAAGTTCATCACTGAGCTTCTCTTCGATACGGATGATATCCTTGACCATAATACCGATCTTTTTCTGGTTGTAGTTACAAACGATGATAATACGCTGATCCTCTTCAGACGTCGGATCGCCGATCCATTTATCGAAATTGACAATCGAAATAATCTCACCGCGAATATTGATCAAGCCGATGATATACTCGTTTCCGCTGGGAGGTTGTAACAACTCCACTTCCTCTTTGATCAGAAAACTTTGAATTTTCGAAATATTGATCGCATAAAGACGGTCACTGCTTGTGGTAAACACCGCCAGTTGCATAACATTGCGCAGGTGACTTTTAGTCATATAATCGACGTTGCTCTGAATTTCATTCTCTTCCGTTAAATCAAAATCATACATGTTCCGCTTCCTCTGCCTCGATTTTTTCCTTTTGTTCACGAAGAATCTCTTCTTTGCCTTCAAACTCCGTCAAATTGACGTTTTTGGAGATCGTTTTGGAAATTTCACTGACGTTGACACTCACTTCATTGGCGGTATGGGCTATCGTAATATAATCCTCCGTACGCTGATTCAACATATCGAGTGTCTTTTTGAGTGTATTGATACTGGAGACCTGTTCCTGTACCGATCTGGTCGTATCTTCGATCAATGTAATCGTACCGTCGATGTTGTTACTGAGTTCCTTATATCCGTTGATCATATGATCTGAAATCTCTTTGCCTTCATCCGCTTTTTCCGTAGCTTTGGCAACCAGGTCTTTGATTGTCTTCGCCGCTTCGGTACTTCGTGCGGCAAGGTTACGCACTTCACTGGCGACAACCGCAAACCCTTTTCCGGCATCTCCCGCCGTCGCCGCTTCGACTGCCGCATTCAGGGAGAGGATATTGGTCTGAAACGCGATCTGATCGATTACCTCAATCGCTTCGTTGATCGCATTGGTCGCTTCATTGATCTCATCCATTGCCTGAACGGTTTTACTGGTATATTCGAGTCCTTCAGCGACTGAATCTTTGACTTTTAAACTCGATTGCTGCATTTTGGTCGTATTTTCCGTACTCTGTCGCGCTTTTTGCGTGATGAGAGCAATCTCTTCGGAAGCGTTTTTGAGCATTTTCGTCTGTTCCCCGGAAGCTTCGAGAATATGGTACATCTTATCGATCAATGTCTCCGAAGCTCTTTCCAGCTCGATACCGTGACGGAAATTTTCTCCCAGCATTGCCGTAATCGCATTTTTGAGCGAATTGATACCTTTGATCAGCTCTTTAATCTCTCCGTCACGCATGCGTGATTCGTCCAGCGACTTTTTATAAATACCCCGTTCATACTCTTTTAATACCGCAATCATATCGTTGAAATCTTTTTGCAACTTATCCGATAGGTTGTTCAAAGAGGTTGCAACGTATTGAATATAGGGATCGGATGTCTTTTGCTGAACTCTGTCCTGAAGATTGCCGTCGGAAATCTTTTCCAGAACCAGTAGCATTTCACCGTTGACTCCCTGATCTTCCTCTCTCTTCTCCTGAAGTAACGTTCCGATATGCACAATCTTGTCATACACTTTTTGCAGCTCCGGAGTAAAACGGACCTCTTCATTTGTGCTGAAACTGTTACGGTCCCTGCGAATATATCCCTCGATCTCCCCAAGATACTCCAAAATCTTTTCTGTCTGCTCTTTCAGGTTTCTTTTTCCAAATAACATCTTTTCCTCTCCCGCTTATGATTGGTGCAATCCGGCATACATTGCTTCAGCCTGTTCAATTTCATCCGTGGTCGGCTTGACCCTGACAGAAAAGTATTTCACCTTTCCGTCAACCGTTTCGGACGGGTATATTGTCGAATGCACCCAATAATATCCGCCGTCTTTTGTACGGTTTTTCACCACACCTCTCCAAACCTCTTTACGTTTGATCGTCGCCCACAACTCTTCAAAAACCGCTTTAGGCATATCCGGATGCCTGACGATACTATGCGGTTTACCGATCAGCTCATCTTTGGTATATTTAGATATTTTGCAAAAATCTTCATTTGCATAAACGATTTTTCCTTTTTCATCCGTTTCGGAAACGATGATCGTCTCCCGGTCAAGTTTATACTCATGCTCCCTCAGGGACATTGCCGATCCTTTCAGAGTTACTGAAAACAATATCGGTTATGCAAATAAAACTTTTAATGAATACGCCAATTTATTGGGAATATGTGATAAAATTTGAAAAAAGTTCGGATGCGTTCATGAAGAGAATTGATCAGGCAAGAGAAAAACTCCGACATGCTGATGCACTTTTGATCACTGCCGGTGCAGGAATGGGGGTGGATAGCGGTCTTCCGGACTTTCGCGGTACGGAAGGATTCTGGCGGGCTTATCCTGTTATCAAAAAACTGGGATACCACTTCGAAGAGATGGCAAATCCCCGCTGGTTCAAGGAGGATCCAACCCTCGCATGGGCGTTTTACGGGCATCGTCTGCATCTCTATCGTGAAACAATACCACATGCGGGCTTTTTGAAACTGCTGCAATATGCTCAATCCAAAAAAGGCGGCTACTTCGTCTTCACCTCCAACGTTGACGGCCAGTTTCAAAAAGCGGGTTATGATCCCAGGTACATCGTCGAAATACACGGTTCGATCCACCATCTTCAGTGCAGCGTCCCCTGCTCGCATGCGATTTTGCCGGCAGATGACCTCGAAATAACGATAAATCCCGAGACGTTTCGTGCGACATCTCCCCTGCCAAAGTGTCAGGAGTGCGGTGCCGTCATGCGTCCCAATATTTTGATGTTCGGTGACTGGAACTGGATCGCCGATCGTACCGACGCACAGAGTATGGCGCTGCAACGATGGCTGGATGAGCGGGAAGAGAAGGATGAACGCATCGCTGTCTTGGAGTTTGGTGCCGGAAAGGCGGTGCCGACGGTGCGAATCTTTTCCGAGCAGATTGCACAGCGCTATGATGCTACACTAATCCGTATCAACCCTCGCGACGACGACGTTCCGCCGGGGGCGATTGGCATCAACGAGGGGGCGCTTGCCGCGATAGAACAACTTCTGGAAGGAACAGAAAATGCCTGATCAAGATACGATGATCTGCTACTGCAACGATCTGCCACTGGGAAAAATCGCCGAGTATATCAAGGAGAACAACATCCAAAGCTGGGAAGAGATTGTTGCAGATGTGGAGTATGCGTGCGGCAACAGTTGCGAAGCGTGTCACATAGAGGGATACCAAAACGACGGTTTTTCGCTGGCGATGGTTGTGGGGATGGTAAAAAAAGGGTATATTTAATATAATTGAATCAGGTATTGACACGTCAATAAGGTGCCTTTATGAGACTACTCCTGCCTCTCGTCGCAGTCTCATAAAGGCACCGCGCCAAATCAACACTGGACGGAGAAAAAATGGCAACTATCGAATTTTTAGGTCCTATCAACAAAGAGAGTATTGAGATCGAGATCACACATCTAAGTGAACTGAAAGCCTATTTCAAAGAGGATGCGGAGGTTGCGCAGTGGTTGCAAAACAGCGCTATAGCGGTTAATGACCAGCTGGTCAACAACCTCGATATGCCTATCTCTGAAAACGATAAAATCTCCCTGCTGCCGCCGGTCTGCGGAGGCTGAGATGCTGGAACTCTATAACGGTGCACTGCCGGTTGAAGAGATACTGCAGAAATGGTACCGCACCTACAAAGACCGGAACTACGGCGCTTTCATCAACTTCGTCGGGATCGTGCGTGACGAGAACGGTATCGACGGGCTGAGCTTCGATATCTACCGTCCGATCCTCACCTCATGGTTCGAGAACTGGCAGGAGGAGGCGAAAAAGCGAGGGGCACTGCTTTTAATGGCACACTCCGAAGGAGACGTCTATGTGCATGAGAGCTCCTACATCGCAGCGGTACTCTCCCCCAAACGGCGTGTGGCGCTGGAGATGATCGACGAGTTTGTCGAAGATTTCAAAGCCAAAGCCCCGATCTGGAAATATGATATCATCGACGGCGAGCGCATCTATGCGGATGACCGCTCCACACCGCTGCCCGGCAGCGGGCTTTTAGCCTGATACAAGAGGAGACTATGGCTTTTATTACCTACGAAGAATCACTCAAAAATCTCAGACAGAGTTTCACAAAACCTAAAATGTCCGAGAAGATCTTTATCGACGATGCGCTGGGGCGGGTGCTGAGCGAAGAGATTGTCGCTGATCACAACTCCCCCGCCTACCCCACCGCGGCGATGGACGGTTACGCGATCAAGTTCGAAGACCAAAGCATGGGAAGGCTGCAAATACTCGGTGACCGTCCCGCCGGTAGCCACAGCGACGAAGAGTTAACGGGAGGGTATGCGATCAAGACCTTCACCGGATCACTCATGCCAAAAGGGAGCGACACCTTGATTCCGATCGAAAATGTCGAAGTCGAAGGGAATGAGATCGTCATCAAAGAGGAGGTTCCTAAAGGGTTTAGTGTGCGTCCCGTCGGCGAAAACTACAAAGCGGGGGAAGTGCTGATCCCCAAAGGAAGCAAAATCGGATTTGCCGAGATCGGGGTGCTGGCGAGCCTGAATGTCTCACAGGTAAGCGTTTACAAACGTCCCTCTCTCTGTATCATCTCGACAGGCAGCGAGATTCTCGATGTCGGAGAGAAGCAGACCAACCCTGCGCAGATTCGAAGCTCCAACCAGTTCACCCTCGAAGCGCTCGCACGCACCGCGGGTGCCGTTGTGACCCGTTCACCGCTCATCAAAGATGACAAAGAGAGCATCCGCACGGCCATCACCGCTGCGCTTGCCGATCATGACATCGTCGTCACGACGGGCGGCGTGAGTGTCGGCGACTATGACTTCGTCAAGGAGATTTTGCAAAATATGGAGGTGGAATATATCACCGAGGGGGTGATCCTCAAACCGGGCCAACACATCAAGATCGTACGCACGGGTGGCAAGTATATCTTCGCCCTGCCCGGCTTTCCCTACAGCTCGACGGTCACCTTTATCCTCTACGTTATCCCACTGATCAGGATGATGACCGGACAAAAACCGGAACTCCCGTATGTCAAGGCGGTATTGAAAAGTACCTATCGCAAACGTAGCAAAAAAACGGAATTCGCCGCTTGTCACCTTACCTATGAAAACGGTACGTATGTCGCCGATTTCGAAGGGAAAAAGAGCGGTTCCAGTGCTATTTTGACCAATATGCTGGGAGACACGGGACTGCTCGACATACCTCGGGAAAGCAGTGACATTGAAGCCGGATCGACCGTGGACGTCATACACCTCAAAGCACTTTAGGATCACTTCATGAAGCAGAGACTGGTACACATTTTTCTGACGGTACTGGTCTTTGTTTATATTCTCTTCGAAGAACTTGTCTGGGAGACGATTGCAAAACCTGTTTTCGACTATCTGCATCGTCTGAGACTGCTACAAAAACTAGAACATATTATCAATCGTTTTCCCGCGTGGATCGTTCTGCTACTTTTTCTGACACTTTTCATCGCGGTTGAGGGTATCGGACTGCTCGCCGGCGTACTGGCACTGCAGGGTAATATCATCGTTGCATCATTGCTCTATATTTCCAAAATTCCTTTTGCGGCGTTTGCGTTCTGGCTTTTTCGCATTAGCAAACAAAAATTGCTTGGAATCGGCTGGTTTCGCTATACTTACGATTTTATGATGCGACAGATTGATAAGATCAAAGCGAGTGAAATTTACCGAAATATTAAAGTACAAACGACACGCATCAAACGAAAAATCAAAGAGTTTAAAGCAAAATACCTCCCAAAAGGAGAACTCAAACGCAGAGCAAAACGCATTTATGTGCAACTTAAAAAGATTTTCAGAAAGGATATTTCATGAAGTACCGCTATATCGGTCAAACCGGTTTACGGGTCTCACCTATCTGTCTGGGGACTATGACCTTTGGCACCCAGTGCGATAAAAACGAGGCATTTAAAATTATGGACAAGGCGTTTGAAAGAGGGGTCAATTTTTTCGATACTGCTGAACTCTATCCTGTCCCACCGCAGGCTGAACTGACGGGCATCACAGAAGAGATCGTCGGCGAGTGGATGCGCACCAAACCGCGCGATTCGATCATCCTGGCGACCAAAGTGGCGGGAGCCGCGAGCGGCTGGTTCGTCCCGCCGATCCGTCACGGCTTGACCGCGATCGACCGTTTTCATATTCAGCGTGCGGTCGAGGGGAGTCTAAAGCGTCTGGGGACCGATTACATAGACCTCTATCAGATGCACTGGCCCGATACTATCGTACCGATCGATGAATCGCTTGCGGCATTTGACCGGCTGGTGCAAAGCGGTAAAGTGCGTTACATCGGTACCTCCAACGACACCGCCTACGGCACGACCAAAGCGCTTATGACTTCGGCATGCAAAGGATACGCACGTTTCGAGTCGATCCAGAACAACTTCTCGCTGCTCAACCGCCGCTTTCTCGATGAACTGGCAACCGTTTGCCGCAAAGAGCAGATCTCCCTGCTCCCCTACTCTCCGCTTGCCGGCGGCGTCCTCAGCGGCAAATACAACCAACCCGGCGAAGTAAAAGGACGCTTCAGTGACTATCTCAAATCTCCCAACGCCAGACAACGTGTCATGGCACAACGCTTCATGAACGACAAAACCCTCGCATCCACACAAAAATACCTCAAAATTGCCGCCGACTTCGATCTCAACCCAGTTACGATGGCGATTGCCTGGTCCAAACAGTTCGACTTTGTCGCTTCGACGATCATCGGCGCAACCAAAGCCGAACAACTTGACGAAACACTCGCGGCGATGGATCTGACACTCTCCGACGAGGTATTGCGCGCTTGCGATGCGGTTCATGAAGCAATCTTGTATCCGATGGGGTAAAGATAATATCCATTTTATGAAAAAAGGTCACTGTTGACATATATTCCGGCGCTCCGGCATACTACCGCTGCACCGATAACCATACGATAGTTTCGTACAACGTGAACACACACTGCTGATTAACTATTTTATATATAAAATTTTAAATATACTTTTACACCGATTTATTTTGCGCTAATGTTAACTTGCTAAAATCGCTTGCAAATCATGAGAAAGGAGGCGTAATGTCCCAATCTATCGCCAAAATTTTAGCGCTCTTCATCACCGATGCACAAAAAAATCTGATCCCTTGTAAGCATCTGGAACTTGATGAAAAAGGAGTTATCGGCGATAAACATTATGATCATGCACCGATTACCAGAAGTGTATTGATCACTTCAACCAAAGCCTATGATATATTGTCTCGGGAAAGTATTCAAACGCCTCACGGTTCACTTGGAGAAAATATCGTTATCGATTATGATCTGCACCTGTTGAATCCCGGTGATAGACTGCAAATAGGAGATGCGATTGTGGAGATTACCCAAAATTGTACGCTTTGCAACCATCTGGCAACTATAGACAAACGGGTCCCGCGTTTGTTGCGTCATGATCGCGGTATTTTTGCAAAAGTGCTTCAAAGCGGTACACTCCGCCTTGGTGACGAAGTGTACTTGCTAAAGTGATGTCTCTTCTTATTTTGTTTTTGATCCTGTCACTTTTTCCAGCATTGCTTTGAATTTATCCATTGCACCGTAGAGAATTTTCAACTCCTCTTTATCGGTCAAGCCCATGGAGTGTACCCAGTTTTTCACATGATGAATACCGAAATGTACCGTTTTTTCACCCTCTTTTTTGTAGATGTACATAGAACAAGGTGCATACGCGCCCATTTCAGGGTGATTTTTGGAGATTGTATAAGCAACTGGAATTTTACAAACAGAATAGACAATATAGAAGTCATATCCTGAATCATCGATCTCTTCACTTAACTCGTTGAAAGCAGGCATTGCAAATCCGTTGACAGTCAGTGCACTCTCAAAATCGTTTTCGAGATCTTCAAGTTTATCTTCCCAGTCATCGCCCATCTGCATTGTCGCCTGAACAAAGAGTGGTGGTTTTACATCAAGTTTTTTCGCGTTGTAAGGTACAAATTTACCGTTTGGCATTGCAAGCTTAAGCGCTTTTTGCAACATATCATCCAGCATTTTCCAACCCGGATGATCTGCCGGAATTCCTGTGATTTCCGCCATTCTTTTGGGGCTAAGTGTAGCGATAGAGATTGTTTTATCACCTTTTTTGGTATAGATGGACATGGTCATCGGTGCAAAAAGCCCGATAGTCGGATACTCTTTGATAAATTTCGCAACAACATCTTTATTGTAAAATGCCGCAAGATTGTAAACATCATAGTATGTATTGTTAAAATCACGTTTGAAAGGATAATTCATACTGTTGTTCGCAGCCATATAGAATCCGGCTTTTTCAAACGCTTTTTGAATCGTTTCCGGCGTGATTTTCCCATCACTGTTA
Source organism: Campylobacterales bacterium (assembly GCA_015489185.1). GTDB lineage: Bacteria > Campylobacterota > Campylobacteria > Campylobacterales > QNZT01 > QNZT01. The sequence continues at coordinate 9,538 of WGAE01000088.1, read as the reverse complement.
TCCGCCTGATAAATGCGAATATCATCATTTACTGAAGTCGTTGCGGCAGTTGCAACTTTTTTAACCTCTTTTTTCACGGTTGCTGCAGCACTTTCCGCTACTTTTTTCACTGTTTCTGTCACCTTTTGTGCGGTTTGTGTCGTTTGCACCTCATTTGCAAACAGACCGGAAACAACTCCTGATACCATCAAACATACCAGTAAAAATTTTTTCATCGATCACCTTCCTTTTTATCTTTTTATTTATTTACGTCCGTAATATCAAACCAAAACGGTTTTTCAAATACAACCGTCACCTCTTTGCGTTTTCTAAAATGCGCATCAATATCGAAATCGGGAGATTCATACCCCTGTTTGTACTCTTCGATAAACTTTTCGTAGTCACGTTCGGGCATACCGCTGATTTCATAAACGATTTTATCGTAAATTTTGCCGTTTTCACTGATACATTCACGTTTGACTTCATTGACATTGATCGCCCCATAGCGTTTCTCTTCAGGCATTGTCAAATTCATCTCAATAAAAGCACGCATGGAAGCAAGTGAATGTTGCAGTTGTTGAAGCGGAATTTGTGTACTGTTTATGATCAATGCCTGCTCTTTGTCGTATCCCCAGGCACCGGAAATATCCAAATCGACATCGAACGCAGTTTTGATCACTTCACGAATGTCGTCACCGGCCGGAATGTCTTGAAACGGCATTTTATACCTTCGTCCAGAAATTTCAAAGAGAGAACTGTCCGGCAATATCAAAATGCCGGACATTATCATCTATATGCAGTCGAACTATTTGATTTTTACTTTTTTGGATTTTGTATTGCCTTTCAGGTCAACCCAGCTCAATTCAAACTTGTCACCTTTTTTCGCACCTTTGAATTTGAACTTAATCAAAGGGTTTTTGGAAAAAAATTGGCTGGATGACAAATCAAATACAACTTTGTCGTTTGCTTTACCGGTCACGTGTGTGATAAAGTTGGCCTCTTTCCCTTTCTTTTTTGCCTGATCGTAAGTCAACATAGGGTGTTTCAACATTGCTTTGACTTGAACGTAATCACCTTTTACTTTCGCTTTTAATTTCATTGTTCGTCCTTTTTCTTTCTTAATCTTTGTATTTGCTTATACTTACTGAAAATCAACCTTCACATCCGCCGAGTGCCACTTCAAGAGACTGGGAACCTTTGTAAAATTTACCGTCTCTTCCTTCTACAATTGCACTGACTGTTCCGGTTTTTTTCATTTTGATTTTGAAAGAGAAATCGACAGGCTGACCTTCCGGAATATCGAATACAGCTACAAGCGATTCAGGGTTTACATTTTGGAAAACCGCTACCGTTTTGGCATCGATATCTGATTTGATTGTTACCGGTACCTGACCACCGTTACTGGCAACTTTCGGTGTTTTGACCTTGACACCTTTCTCTACGGGATTGATTGTTCCGTAAAGTTTTTCAACAGCGTCTTTAACTGTTTTTGCTGTCCACGCGTCCGGCTTCTCTTTTCTGAAATCAATCGCACTGACAAGTGACGGCAACGCAGCCATCGCAGCTAGACCAAATCCTAAAAACTTTCTTCTTTCCATTGTGTATCCTTTTTATGTGATTTGTACATCTTCATAACAGGGGAGAGAAGTACTCTCCCGAAATGTTCAAAACAAACTGTTTTTTAAACACTTAATTTTAGCTTTTTAACGTGAAGTAATCGTGGATTACTTACTTTTACTATACATATATTCGATTGCCGCTTTCAGCTTATCATCCGGCAAATCGGTACCGCCTCTTGGAGGCATTGCGTTTTTACCGTTGATCGCATTTTTCAGTACGGCATCCATACCTTTTTTCATCACTTTCGCCCAGGCTTCTTTATTGCCCAGATCCGGTGCACCCATACTGTCATTTCCGTGGCAAACCGCACAGTGCGCCTCGTAAATCTTTTTCCCTTCCGCATTTGCGGCACCACCACTTGCTTCTACGTCACAGCTTGCGATCCAGCAAGGGTTTTTCGGCAAATCTTTTGCTTCAGACAAAGGAGGTAGGAAACTTTTTTGCTCGATCTGAATCGGTAATACTTTCGGTTCACCTTTGAAACAGTCGTGCATACAACGCGTACCGTTTCCGTAATTACTTGTATCATTGAAAAATTTACGTACATTTTCCAAACCGTTTGGACCGTCGATCTTAGGAATGAAACCGTCTTTGTTCGGCAGTTCCACTTTTAGTACGTTATCCTGATTAATTTCGGTATCTTCTTCAATCTCTTCACCGTTGAGCTTCAGCTCGTTAAGTGTATAGATGTATGCAACCAGTGAGTAGACTTCGTCGTCTGACAGACTCAAAGGTGCAGGATGCGGCATTCCGGTTTTGATATACCACCAGAGTGTGCTCGCTCTTGGCCAGTATGAACCAAAGACTCTTACCGGTCCGTCGGCATCCGGAGTGGTTCTCTGATTTGTCAACGTTTTATGCAGATCATACGCGTTACCTTTTGCAAGCGCCGGATAACCGCCTCCGCCGACACCAAAGTCTCCATGACAGGATTGACACTTGGCTTCATAGATCTCTTCACCCTCTTCCGCGGTACCTTTTCCTTTCGGCAAGCCTGTTCCGTCAGGCATGACATCGATATCCCATGCTTTGATCTCATTAGGTGTTGCAGGTCTTCCGTTATTGATCGCCAGACTATGCGCCTGCTCATTGATATAATATGGACCGGTTTTACCGTTTTTAACAGGATAGGTCACACCGCCGTCGATGACCAGTTTACCTTTATCTCTGCCGGTAACATATTTTTTGGAAGCACCTGTATCTGCCGCAAATAGCGTACTGACGGCAGCACTGATGACGATACCGGACAATAACATTCTACGATAAGATTTGAACATTGTTAACCTCTCCTTTAGCTGTAACTTCCCAAGTATGAATACCGTTTCTGTGATAGACGGATTCTACACCCATCACCGCTCTCTCCTGTTTTACGGACGGCTGAATATGTCCGGCGTCATCTCTTGCACGGCTGCACAGCAGCAACGGTTTGCCTTCATATTTGTAAATATAGCTAAAACGCGTCCACGCTTTCGGCAGTACCAACCCTTTCAGACTTGCTTCAACCCAGTTTTTACCGCCATCAAAAGAGATATCGACACCTTCGATGGTACCCATACCACTCCACGCAAGACCTTCGATTTCAACAATATCACCTTTTTTCAGATGTGTCCACGGTTTTTCAGGACAAGGAGAAGTAATGACGGAGTTAACTTCATTTGCATAGAAGTGCTGAATCGCTTTACCGCTCGGTTTGAGAGCCGTATATTTTGCTGTCTCTTCTTTTGCGTAGTAAGGTTCTTCTGAAAATTCTAGTCTGCAGAGCCATTTAACACATAGGTTTCCTTCCCATCCCGGAACGAGCAGACGAATCGGATATCCCTGCTCAGGTCTGAGTGCTTCACCGTTTTGTGCCCAGACGACCATTGCATCATCGAGTACTTTATCAATCGGAATTGTCCTTCCCATATGAGAGTTGTCTGCACCTTCCGCCAGCATCCATTTGGCATTTGGCTTAAGTCCGAGATCTCTGATCAAATCTTTGACATAGACACCTGTCCATTGCGCACAACTCATCATACCTTTTGCAAATTGCAATGAGTTAAACTGAGGCCCTCTCCACTCAGGTCCGCCGTTTGCCGGACACTCAATAAAGTGAATACGACTGACACTTGGATAACGCTTCAACTCATCCATGGTCAAAACAAGCGTCTTTTCTACCAGACCATGAATCATCAATCTGTGCTTGTTCGGATCAATATGTGCGACACCGCCGTGTGCACGGCTGAAGAAGAGACCGTTCGGTGTGATGATGCCTTCAATATCCTGTACAGGACACATCGCGATAGATGCCTGCCAGTTACCGGATTTAAGCAATTCCGCATTTCTTCGAATCACATTATGTTCATAAGCGGAAGGGATGCCGTATCGATTTTTTGTTACCGGATCACCAAGTGTAGTACCCCACGGCTGTTCTTCCATGATAGCCGGATCATCCGCTTTCATTTTGACGGGTGAAAGTACATTTGCTGCAGCTAATGCACCTACCGAATAAGTAAGTGTTTTCTTGAAAAAATTTCTTCTGTCTGACTGTTCGACAACATTCGAATCAACAGAAGATACCGCATCGGTCGGATGCGTATCTTTTTTTTTCAACATCTTTCCTCCTTGTCTGGTATGTTTGATAAACGTTTAATTATACTTACATTTTCTTAACAATTTATAAAAAAAATGAAAGATACTTGTAGTAAAAAGCTACGTATATCGGTACTTTTTGTAACCTTTATGAAAACTGCTTTCACAATTGTTCAACAAAAAATATGGTATGATTGTATCGATATAACGCATTAAAATTATTTATAAGAGGAAAGCTTGATGAAAAAATTATTAAGTCTGTTATCTATTGTAACAATTTTATCTGCACAAGATCTTACCTGGATGCATGATTACAATAGCACCATAAAAAGGGCAAAAAAGGAGCATAAAATTGTACTGATGATGTACCATGCTTCATGGTGTCCTGAATGCGGTTATATGAAAAAAGTGATTTTCAAGGACTCCAAGCTACAACAGTATATGCAAAAACATTTCGAACTACTCGCTTTCGATATCAGTAAAGACAAAGAAAAATTACCCAAAGGGTATACATTCATCGGCGTACCGACATTTTTCTTTATCTCTCCCGAAGGTAAACTGATCACCAAATTCGAAGGTAGTTCCGATGCCGATACTTTTTTGAAAAAATTACAAGGTATTGCTCAATGAAACTTATTGCAACACTACTTGTGCTGATATCGATTCTTTTTGCATACGATATAGAAGATTTGGAAACACTGAAAAAAGAACACGAGTGTAAATTATGCGACCTCAGCGGTGCGGATTTGCGAAATATCGACCTCAAACGCGCCGATTTGAGTGAATCCAATCTCTCAGGTGCAAACTTTGCGGGAATGGATGCACGTAAAGTTAACTTTTCCAATACCGACCTGACCGACGCCAATTTCAGCGGCGCTACGATCAAAGGTGCCAAATTTCGTGAAGCACTATTGCATCATACCGACTTTTCCAAAACCAGAGCATGGGCGGCAAACTTCATCGATGCCGACATAGATCGTTGCAGCTTCAAAAACGCTGCACTTGGAGGTGCAAAATTTGGAAACAACGATTTGAACAACTCTCACTTCGAAGGGGCGATACTCTGGGAAACCGTCTTTGATCACGTCAAAGGAAAACCGAAAACGAAATAGCCGTTAGTTATATGAGGAGCTTTTGAAGTCGTATTAAAAGTGCTTCATGAAGCGAAATCGCTTCATGAAGTGCAGTTCTTATATGACTATCAGAACTGATAGCGCAGTGAGAGTCTGATATCATCCGCTTTTTCGATCGGATCCATACCCATTGCTCTGGCTTCCGCCATGGTCATAGGGGTACCGCCGGCTCCGAAAAATCCCTGACTTCCGGTATAGTCATAGTCAATTTTCGTATAACGAATCTCTGCAGAGAAACCTTTCATAAGCGGCTGAATATAGTATGCTTCGTACGCTTTACCTCTGACAGCCATTTTCGAACCGATCATCGTATCTTCACCGTAGGTAAACGGTCTCCAGTATTTGCTTCCATGATTGTACTCCAGTCCGAATGTACCGTCATCTGTAAACATGACAGGCATATTGACACCTACCCAGTAGGATGTACCTGTTTCATTGTCGTTGGATCCGAGCATACCTGCTTTTTTGATAAACGCTGCGGCAGCCTGAGGATTGCTTTGCATCTGTCCAACCATCTGTTGTACAACCTGTTGTTGTGCCGCTTTCATTTGCGCCGGCGTCGGATTGGTAATATTTTGTTGTTGCAAGACCGCATTGACACCTTGTCTAATTTGCCCCATCATTTTATTGACATCAAGTGTCTGGTAGTTGTTGTCCGGTCTGGTTTGCGACCATGCGAAACTCGCGAAAAATTTCGTACCGTCGAGGAAATCGTTAATACCGTCGCCGATACCGTCTACCAGAACAGAAATTGCCGCACCGTCCTGGTCACCCAGGTTTTTCATCGTCAGTTTCGGGTTGAGTCCGAAGCTTCCATCCTGATTGATCTGTAACATACCGGTATTGTTACCGCTCATCATATTCGGATCAGCCATCACAAATCCGGGCACGTTGAAACCTCTGTACCAAGTCGTCATCACTTTATATTGACCGTCATCGTACGGAACGAAGATAAAACCTGCAAGATCGATATTTCTAAGTGTGTTGTGATCGGTTGTGTAATCACCTAAAGAAGCGAAACCTCCGTCCATATTGAAACGGCTTCTAGCATTGGTCAAACCGCGTCCGAAACAGAACTTCAGATACATACCGTTGACTTTTGTCACCTTTTCGAGACCGAATTTGAAGCTCGCACCGTCGAACTCAACATTAATCGCATGTCCAAGTGGAGATTTCGGTTTGTCCCCTTCTCTGAGTGAAATCAGAAAACCGTTTGTTGAAGGTCTTCTACCGAATGACGCCGTCCAGCTGATATCACTTCCGAGAAAACTATCACTCATATACAGCCAGTACGCTTCACGTACTCTCAGGTTGTCATCCAGAAGATTTTCGTTCAGTACCCAGTCAAACGTATCGTAACCAAATCCTCTTTGCGGAAATCCGGTATTCGGATTTGCGGGTGTTGCTCCGTATGCTTTGTTAAATGAAAGCTGTCCTTTAAAAATCATATTTGGACTGACCGCATACGCCATATTCAGCCAGAGTCTGTTTGAAAGCAGCGAACTGTTTTTGTGCTCTTTGCCACTGGCTGTCGTATATTTCAACGAATCGTTCGCCGTTCTGAAATCGACACTCCATTTGATGTTATCGGTCGCATCATGCGCCTTGACTTTAGAAAGCTCTTTTTTAAGTTTTTTGAGCTTTTTCTCAAGTTTCTGCACTTTTTTCGCAAGCGCGTCCGTCTCGGCGGAAGCCGCTGCCGTCGTTTGTGCCCCTTGTGCGGATGCCGAAGTTGCTGTTACCGTCTCGTCCGCCATTGCTCCTGTCGCTACGATTGCGGCTGCAATCGACATTGCCAAATACTTTCTCATATGTTACTCCTCGTATTAACTATAAAAATTAGTTATACGGGTATTGTACAGCGAAAAGGATTAAAGTTTGAAAAAATTATATAAGGTAAGATAATTTGCAGTGTAGAATCATAAAACGGTGTGGTAAAACACCACACCGTAATCCCTCTATATGGCAGTAAATTTAATCCCCGATTAAACTTACATGAAGCATTATAAAACAATTAGGATAAATATTATCTTAATTAATCAGATTTCAGGTATACTTTTGCAAAAAAAGGAATGATATGCCCAAAATCGATTACAGAATCACGATTCTTTATTTTATTTTACTCGGTAGTACGCTGGGTGCCGGTCTTTATGCGGGTATCGTTGTCGCGCCGGTCATCTTCCACAGTGCGACCTACCTTGGCGAACCGCTTTTAAACCGCTTTCAGGAAGGTTTGCTCATGACGGAAAATTTCGTCAGACTCGGTTATCTTGTAGATATCACCGTACTGGCGGTAGCACTCTATGAGGGTTTTAGGTATAAAAATTATGATCGCGATACCATCACCTCGATCAGCGCTTTTTTGGTTATTGTGTCGGGACTTCTCTATGTGCACTACTATATGCCCCAGATTCTTGACTTTCAAAAAGAGGGAGAGAGTGTCACGGCAAGTGAACTTTTCAAAAATACCCATTTCGCCGCGGAACTCGATTTTAAACTCTTTACGGCAGCGTTGTTTATATTGCTGGTGCGCAATCTATATCGACTGCTTCGGAGATGATACCAACTTCTCAGGGGGCGTGAAATCTTTTCGTTGCCACGCCTCAATCGCGCACCGCCCGATCATCGCGGCGTTGTCGGCACAGTATGCAAGCGGTGCCAGATGCAGTTGGATATCGAACTCTCTGCAAAGGGCTTCGACTTTTTGACGCAAATAGAGATTCGCACTTGCACCGCCGACAATCGCAAAATCCCGTATAGAACTTTTTTGCAAAATCTTTTTCAACTTATGTAACAGGTGTGCCGTAGCAACTTTCTGAAACGATGCGCAAATATCATATTTATCTTTTTCACTCAGTGTGCCCAGTGCTTCGATCTGAAGCCGTACCTGGTTTTTTAGTCCTGAATAACTGAAGGCAATTTTCGGTGAATTGAGAAGAGGTACGGTAAAATTAAACCGATCTTCATCCCCCTTTTTAGCATACGCTTCAACAATCGGACCGCCCGGATACCCCAGTCCCAACATTTTCGCCACTTTGTCAAAACTCTCTCCGAAACTGTCATCCATTGTCTGCGCCAGTAATCGAAACGATTTATATCCTTCCGCCTCGATCACCTGTGTATGTCCGCCGGAAACCAGCAGGATCGTCATCGGAAACTTTGCCTCTTTTTCCAGAAAAAGTGAATAGATATGTCCGTGCAGATGATTGACACCGATCAACGGCAAATCGAGCGTCATCGCAAGCGCCTTTGCCATCGTCACCCCTTCTACCAACGTAACGGCTAGTCCCGGAGCATTCGTAACGGCAATCGCTTTGAGTGACGGGAAAAACGGTTTTGCCTGTTCGAGGATACGCGGCAGGGCTTCAGCGTGCAGTCTGGCGGCAAGTTCCGGTACGACACCGCCGTATTTGGCATGATCGAGTTCCTGTGAAATTTTTTTATGAAACAAAATCTTTTTCGTTGCGATCTCCGTAACGGCAATAGAACTATCGTCACAACTGCTTTCGATACTCAGAATCATAACACTCTCTTAGAAATAGTAGAAAATTCCCACGGCAAAAGAATCCTCTTTTCGATCTGCTATTTTATCTTCATATAACTTCATGTTAAGCGCAAAACGGTCGTCTATTTTTTGTGTCATGAAAAGTGTTTTCCGATTTTCCTGCTCTCCATCAGTGAAATAGTGCGCCCGATAACGCAAACCTGCGGTAAATGTACGCCGCAAATACAATATACCGGCTTCCAGGAATCCACCGCCCATCGTCGATCTTCCCGCATATATTTCCGGTCCCGCCAACCAAAACCAGAGTGTCTGCGCTCTCTTCCAGCTCATCCCGGCACCTCCCGAAAGTAACAAGAAACGATCATACGCTTTGTGCGCAACAGTTGTCACCGAAACCGACGCCTTCCAGGAGAGAGGTTTGAAAAAATCATCGCGTGACGCAAGCGAGGTTACCGAAACAAAATCGAAACGACGAAAACGTGAGCGTTCAAACTGCAAATGAAAAAAGTCTATATAGGCTCCCGGAATATACCCGTATCCGATATCATCGATATGGTGCATTGCCGGTTTAAGTGAAAAAGCAAAACGACCGCCGTTTTGCAACCAGAGCGCCACCCGTGCACTACGATGTCCGCGCAGAGGATTTACCCCTTTTTTGATCTTTAATTTTTGTACGGAGGGTAATTTACTCCTGTATTTCAATAATTTCATCAAACTTGTAATATAGTTT
>WGAE01000087.1 GCA_015489185.1 Campylobacterales bacterium | reverse complement strand
GGTGTAATGTTGGTGACGAGTCTAAAGAGAACTTTTTTTGCTTTTTTGATGTTTCTGGGGTGCTGTGGTTTTGCAGATAAAATCTACGCGTTTGATTATCAATCTTACGCCAAACAGACCAAAAAGATCCGTTCTGTCGAAAAAGGGGGCGTCAAAGTGGTGCAGGGAGGCGACAGTTCGACGCAGCGTCGCAGCAAGGGGAAAGAGAGTATCGCCAAAGTGATCATCGAAAAACTTCTCTCTTCGCTTGACAACGACAGCGTTCCCGCAAAAATGTTCAAAGCAAACCGCAAATTTTCGATCTACTTCAAACCTGCTAAAATTACCAAAATCGGTATCAGGTACAAATTTTAAAAGGTAAACCCGACACTCACTTCCGCGTGACCGTCCCACTTGTCGTCACGCGTATCGATATCGGTATACTCCTGAACCCATCCTCCTGAGATGTAAGAGGAGGGACCGATGCGCATCGCCAGCCCCAGACGTACACCGTAGACATCGTAATCTTCATACGGATCGCTAATGAAGGTATGTTCGTAAAAAACGCCCGCATAGGGGTAATGTACTACGCTGACAGGGTAGTAGTAGGTCAGGGGAACGGTGATCTGGTGGATTTTGGGATCGTCACCGAAATAGCCCAGATATCCGATACCGACCGAAAAGTTATCTTGTACAAAATAGTTCAGATGCGCTCCGGCAACCGTGTAGTCGTTACCGAATCCGCTGCTTGATCCCAGAGAGAAACCGAAATTTTTCTGCCCGGCGGTAAAGAGCATATTTGCGTTTGCAAGTGTGGTCACAAAAAATATGGCTAAAAGTAGTCTTTTCATTGATCAAACTCCTTTAAAAAGGATACTGCCCAGACGCAGCATGTTCGAACCGCACTCGATCGCCAGTTCGAAATCGTTGCTCATGCCCATTGAGCAATATTTCGCTCCCTCTTTTTGAAGTTGTTCGAAGATGGCATAGGTCGTTTCGAAACTTTTGCGGATCGCTTTTTCATCATCGGTATGGGCGCCGATCGTCATGACCCCTTTGGGTGTCAGATTTGGACATGAAGCTTTGATCTGCAAATAGGTCTCGACCGCTTCGTCGGGATCAACCCCCGCTTTGGTCGCTTCTCTTGCGCTGTTGATCTGCAGCAGGATCCCCTGTTGTTTCTTTTTTGCGGCAGCACGCTTGTCGATCTCCTGTGCGAGTTTCAGGCTATCGCACGACTGGATCAGTTCCGGATCGAGATCGAGCAGCATATTGATCTTGTTGGTCTGTAATCTGCCGATAAAGTGCCACTCCAGCGGCAGATCTTCGAGTACGGCAACCTTCTCTTTCATATCCTGCACCCGATTTTCACCAAACGCCCGCTGTCCGGTTTCGTAAAAGGCACGAATCGTGTCGGCGTCGGCATATTTGCTCGCGGCGACGATTTTGATAATCTGATGCTCATTCGTACGCAGCCGTACCGCTTCGATACGGGAAAGGACTTCATCGAAATTTTTTTCATACGGTGTCATGGTTACCCCTTTATGATACGTAGTATATCGTTATATGTTGTAAACGCCATCAGGCTCAGTAAAAGTACCCATCCTGCTACAGTCAGATTGTAAAAGACTTTTTCGCTGGGCGCTTTTTTGAAGATCATTTCATAAAGATTAAACATAATATGCCCGCCGTCGAGGGCTGGGATGGGCAGGAGGTTCAGCACGCCGAGGTTGACCGAAATGAGTGCGGCAAGTGCCAGCAGCGTCGTTATACCGATTGCCGTTGCCTGTGACGTTACCTGTACGATCGAGACGATGCCGCCCATCTGATCAGCGGGGATGATCCCTTCGATCAACTTCTCAAGAGAGCGGACGATGATACCCGTTGCCCAGATCGTCTTCTCCCATGCGTAGGAGAGGACGTCGCCCATAGAGTGCATCGGTACGGTGATAAACTCTCCCGACGGGACAATGCCGATGAGGCGTTTGCGAATCTTTTCTCCGAAGATCGATCGTGCTTCGCTGACATGCGGGGTGACGACGATGCGTTGCAGCGTACCGTTTCGCTCGATCGTCAATGCAAGGGGACCTTCGGTGGTTGTGATGATCTTTCCGATATCATCCCAGATGACGACGGGTCGGTCGTTGATAGCGACGATTTTGTCTTTTGGGAGGATGCCCGCCTGCGCCGCGGGGGAGTTTTTGGAAGTCGCACCGACGACAGGTGCGAGCGCTTCGGCACCGATCAGCGCAACGGTGATATAGAGCAAAAAGGCAAGCAGAATGTTGGCAAACGGTCCCGCCAGCAATATGATAATCTTCTGCCACGGCTTTTTGGACATATAGCTGTCGGGATCGTCACTCTTTTTGCTCAGGTCAAAATCGTCCTGCCCCTTCATGCGTACAAATCCGCCGATCAGTAACGGATAAAAAGCGTAAACGGTATCGCCCCACTTTTTCTTCATGATCGGCTTGGTAAAGAGAATCGGCATACCGAGTCCGAACTCTTCGACTTTGACGCCGAAGAAGCGTGCGGCGAGGAAATGTCCCCATTCATGAAAGATGATCAGAAGTGAGAGAACCAGTAACGAAACGAAGATACCCATCAGTTGTAAAATCCTTTTATGTATTCCCATCCGGACCAGAGGGTGAGTATTACCGCTGCCCAGAGCAGTGCCTCGGCTCCCGGCCAGTTCATCAGCAGAAAACCGATCGCGATCATCTGCAGTACCGTTTTCGCTTTGCCGGCAATTGAAGCGGCAACGCTTTTACCTTCTCCCGCCGCTTGAATCCGCAAGCCGGTGATGAAAAATTCGCGTGTCAGAATGATAAAAACCGCCCAGGCGCTGGCACGGTGAATATACACCAGACCCACGAAAGCCGCGAGCATCAACATTTTATCCGCAAGCGGATCGAGAATACCTCCCAGTTTTGTGATCTGATTCCAGCTTCGCGCGATAAAACCGTCGAAAAAGTCGGTCACCGATGCGATTACAAAGATCAATGCGGCGCCGTAATCGAGCCAGCTTGGATGAATGCCTGCAAAAATCGCCGCGTCACGATCGACCAGCAGCCAGAACATCAGCGGTGCCAGTGCGATTCGCAGCAGCGCGAGGAGATTTGGAAGATTCAGCATTTGGTGTTGAAGGTTGTACCGCCTTCGATCAGAAGCGTCTGACCGGTGATCCAGGATGCCTGATCACTGCAGAGGAAGACACACGCCCCCGCGATATCTTCAGGCTGTCCGATGCGTCCGAGCGGCGAAGCTTTTTCGGTCTTCTCTTTGACCTCTTCGTAGTTGACAAACGCCTTGAGTGCGTCGGTATCGATCGGACCGCCGCTGACCGCGTTGACACGGATATTTTTCTCACCCAGTTCCATCGCGGCGTAGCGTACCATCGCTTCGACGGCGGCTTTGTTCGTGCCGTGTCCCGCATAGTTTTCGATATAGGTGATATTTCCGGTCGAACTCATCGAGATGATCGATCCGCCGCCCACTTTTTCCATCCGTTTGGCTGCTTCCTGCGCACCGATGACAAAGGCGACAACAGTTGCGGTGTAGATATTGTTCAAACCTCTGGGGCGAAGCTTCATAAACTTTCCGTATCCGCCCACAACCGCTCTTCCGTAGATCATCGCGTTGGAGATAAAGAAGTCGACCCGATCGAAATCTTCATCGATCGCTTTGAAGACGGTTTTATACTCTTCAGGTTCCAGAATATTGAGTTTGTAGGGTTTTGCTTTGATCCCGTAGGTTTTTTCCAGATCATCGGCGATCTGCTGTGCCGCCTCTTCGCTGGAGTTGTAGGTGAAGGCGACGTTGACCCCCTCCGCCGCAAACGCATAGGCAATCGCTTTTCCGATTCCTTTGGTCGCTCCGCTGATTACGAGTGTTTTCCCTTTCATCCCTGTCGTCATCGTTAAAATCCTTTTATGTCGTAAAGTTTGAGTGTCTCTTCGATCTTTTTATAGTTTTCCGGACTCGGTTTGACGAGTGGAAGCCGATATTCAAGTGTCGGCATCAATCCCGCAATATGCATTGCCGCTTTGATAGGAATGGGATTGGAGTCGCAGAAGAGTACGCTGTTGATATCATACAGCGCGTCGTTAATCGCTTTGGATTTTTTATACTCTTCCGCCATGCCGTAGTGTGTCAGTTCGGCAATCTTGTCGGGCAATAAATTCGCTGTTACCGAGATTACGCCGGTACCGCCGTTGGAGATGAGCGGATAGTTGATCATATCGTCTCCGCTGATCACCGCCAGTTTCGGCTCTTTTGCCAGCAGCTCCACACAGCGCTGAATCGATCCCGTCGCCTCTTTGATACCGTAGATATTTTCACATTCATGAAAGAGTTTGATCGTCGTTTCGGCGAAAAGATCGACACCGGTGCGTCCCGGTACGTTGTAAAGCAGCACAGGAATATCGACCGATTCGGCGATCGCCTTGTAGTGCTGAAAGAGTCCGTACTGGGGCGGTTTGTTGTAGTAGGGTGTAACCGACAAAATCCCGTCCGCACCGTGTTTTTGCGCAAACTGCGCCAGTTCGATCGCTTCGCTTGTCGCATTGCTTCCCGCACCTGCAAGGACTTTGGTATTGGAGCCTTTGCAGACCGCAACGGCAATTTCGATACACTCTTTGTGTTCGGCGTGACTGAGGGTCGCGCTCTCTCCCGTCGTTCCGACCGGAACGACGGCATCGATACCGTTGGCGATCTGCCGTTTGATCTGCTTTTCGTAGGTTTCGGTATCGATTTTATTGTTTTTCAATGGGGTGATGAGTGCGGTCATCGCACCGATCGGTCCGTTCATTGCTGATCCTTTTTAGTTTCTCTCGTTTTCTCTTCATGATGCAGTTTTCGTAAGATCACGGTCGTACTGTTCTTTTTCGTAAAATATTTACGGGCGACTTCCCGAATTGTTTCGGGTGTCAGTTTACTGAGCCGCTCTTCATAATGCAGCAGCGGTTCAAGGTCTCCTTTTGCGGCGTATCCGCCGAAAATATTGACCAGTGTCTGGGAGTCCTGCATGCTGAAGATGAAATCTGATTTTGTGTTGAGTTTGACTTTGTCGAGTTCCTCTTTTTCGACAAGCTCTGTTTTGAGTTTTTCGATCTCCTGCCAGATCACGGTCTCGACATCTTCCGCTTTTATACCGGGATTACAGACCGCAAGAAAGAGGAAAATACCCGGATGTTTGGTCTCCATATTGTATGCCGAAATAGAGTTGACCAGGCGCATCTTGTCGATCAGCAGGGCGTTCAGACGACTGCTTTTGCCGCTGCTAAGCAGTTCGCTCATTGCGGAGAGTGCGACCTGATCGGGACTTTTGAAATCGGGAATATGAAAGGCGATCGCGAGCATTTCGACTTCCGACTCTTTGTCGATCTCGATCCGTTTGGCGCCGTCCTGCACCGGTTCGACCTGATGGTTGCGGGCGATCGGACCGCTGTTTTTGATCTTGCCGAACGCCTTTTTCGCCTCCTCAAAAACGGTTTGCGGGTCGATATCGCCCGCAACGACGAGAATGGCGTTTTTGGGCTGGTAGTACATCTTGTGAAAGGCGCGAATATCGTCGATCGTCCAGTGTTTGATATCTTCCACAAAACCGATCGGCGTCCAGTGGTAGGAGTGGTAGATATAGGCGTTGTTAAAAAGCCGGAAATAGAGATATCCGAACGGGTTGTTGTCGGTACGCCAGCGTCGCTCTTCGAGTACGACATTGCGTTCAGGCTGGAACTCCTCCTCTTTGAGACTCAAATTTGCCATCAGTTCGGCGAAGAGTTCAAGTGATTTGCCCAGATTCTTCGAAGCCGATTTGATAAAATACTGGGTATAGTCAAACCCGGTGGAGGCGTTGTCCACACCGCCGAAACTTTTGACGATCTCGTCGAATTCACCCGCTTTGAGATGTTTGGTCGATTTGAAGTTGAGATGTTCGAGCATATGGGCGATACCGCTTTTGCCCATCACTTCGTCGCCGCTTCCGACTTTGTAGAAAATATCGGTCGTGATGACGTTGGAATTGTTCTTCATCGGAATGACGAGTATCTCCAATCCGTTATCGAGTGTGTGGGTATAATATTTTGGAAGGGTAGACCCCATGCAAACTCCTGTCAAAAATGTTAGTAGTGATATCAAAAATAAAAAATATTTCATGAACGATCCGCTCCGACTGCTTCACTGATATGGTTAAATCCGTCCCGTTCGATCAGACGGATCAATCCTTCGTTGATCTCTTTTGCGAGAGAAGGACCTTTGAAAATGAAAGCGCTGAAGACCTGCACGAGGCTCGCACCCGCTCTGATGCGTCTGTATGCTTCCTCTGCACTGTCGATTCCGCCGACGGAGATAAGTGTTGTATCGTTGTAAAAGGTTTCGGCAATTTTGTCGAAAAGCCGGAAACTCTTCTCTTGCAGTACTTTACCGCTGATACCGCCGTAACCTTTGGCGTCGGGCAGCAGACTGTAATCGATGGTGGTATTGGTCGCAATAATCCCATGTGCACCGTTTTCAAGAGCGATTGCGCAGAGTGCGATCGCGTTACCACTCTCCAGATCCGGTGCGATTTTTAAAAGTACCGGTTTATCGGTCATCGATGTTGCAAGTGTAAAGAGCTCTTTGATGAATGTTTCATTCTGCAGATCGCGTAGTCCCGGCGTGTTCGGAGAGGAGATATTGATGACGATATAGTCGCTCAGATCACGAAACGTTTCGATCAGCATTTCGTAATCTTTGATCGCCTCCGATTCGGTCGTTGTTTTGTTTTTACCGATATTCGCTCCCAGTGGGATTGTGTAGGGGTAGAGTTTTTCGACTCTCGCTTTGATTTTCGTCATACCGTCGTTATTGAATCCCATCGCGTTCTGGAGCGATTCATGTTCGGGAAAGCGAAAAAGACGGGGTTTGGGATTACCCTCCTGCGGACGCGGGGTGACGGTACCGTATTCAATAAAACCGAATCCGAGTGCCTCGAGAAAGGGGATCATCGTCGCGTTTTTGTCAAATCCCGCAGCCATACCGACGGGGTTTGGGAAAGTAACACCGAAAATATGTTGTGAAAGACGCGTGTCGGTTACTGTGTATTTACTTCTCAGCCATGAGAAGAGAAACGGTGCAATATTGTCGATAGTATGTACGCCGAACTCTACAAGATTGTGCGCGGTTTCGGGATCGAGTTTGTAAATATACTTTTTCAGATCGTTATATTGCATCTTTCACTACCGTATGGTTTTTAAAAGAAAGATTATACAAATATATTATTAAACAGAGCTATAGCAGGGCGGTTAACCGCCCGAAGAGAGGGGGAAGGGGCTATTTTTTGAGGTCATCCAGGGTATCTTTGATCAGTTGGGTAAGCGATTTGATTTCAATATGATGTTCACCCTCTGCTTCCAGTTTTCCCGCTATATCATAAATGTGGTCGATATCACTTTTTTGTTTTTTCTGTTTTGCCGTTGCTTTTGCGGCGGCTTTGCACGCTTTGAGCGCTCTTTTTTTCTGTTCCAGTTTTTTATGCATACGCTCCAGCTGCGCTTTGTATCGGTCGCGCTCCTCTTTGATATTTCTGACCTGCTCTTTGAGTATCAATACATCCTCTTTGATCTTCTCGAGTATCTCGCTTCCGCCGATCTCTTCGGGAACGAAGAGACGCATGGTCTGCTCTTCTTCTGCATCGATTTCCTGTGTATCTTTTAATTCGGCACGTTCAGCGAGGAGTTTCTCTTTTTCGCTTTTGAGCGCTTCAATCTCCATAATCAAATTTTTGTAATTTTCGCGAAATTCACCGCAGTTTTCGATTTCAGAGAGAAGCTTCTCTTTTTCCTCTTCGAGGATCTGCAGTTCGCTTTTAAGCATCTCATTTTCATCTTCGCAGAGTTTTTGCTCTTTGATTTGTGAAATGAGCATCTCATTTTCCGCACGTAACTCTTCGATCACTTTTTCAAATTTTTTACAATCCTTTTCATCGAGCCGTGCACTGAGGCGTTCACGTTCACAGTTTTCATATTTGGTCTCCAGCTGCTCGATCGTACTGTTTTTGAGGCTCAGCTCCTCTTCCAGCTGAACGACTTCATGACGTTTTTGCTCATACTTTTCATACAGTTCCTGATACTTCTCATCCTCCTTTTCCCGCCGAAGAATCGTCGAAAAGAGCCATCCGACGATAAATCCCAGAGCAGCCGCCAGTACCAGACAGAGGGTGATTTTGGCAATGATTTCAAGCAGTGTCATACGCTTATATCCTTTCGATTAATGAGACTTCTATGGTATCTCTTTTTTGGTTGGAAACGACATATTTCCGATTTTGCTTTTTTCGTTTAATTTTCAGTTCAATTTGTTTCGCCGCCGCACCCCGAGCAATCAGATAGCGTCGGATCTTTTGTAAAAAGATTCTGGATCGTTCGTCAATGTCGGAAGTGACAAGTCTGATCTTAAGATGTGAGTCCCGATACGCTTTATGTGCGATTGTCGAGAGGTATGTCCGGAGCGCGGGGGAAAGTTTTGCGTTGTGATCGATCGATAATTCTCGCGTATCCAGGACTGATTCGATCTCCACTTTTCGTTTCGGTTTTACTTTCGCAAATGCGGTTTTACGATGCGACGCTTTCTCAATGTGTTGTGCTTTGTGTGTGACGGTGATATGCCGTTTTGTTTTATGTCGCTTTTTGTCTGAAGCAATACGCTTCTCTCTGAGGGGGTGTTGTTTGGATGAACTTTGTTTGGAAGTGATTTCCGTCGGCATCCCGGTCTCTTTTTTCGGTTGGATCGAATGAACGGAGGCAGTAGTTTTGACGCTTTGCGATCTGTTCGTTTCATCTGTGACAGTTTGCAGCGTGGTGATCGGGATCTGTCGTATAAAAGGTGATGTATTGGTCTCTTTCGGTTTGAGTGCTGTCGTTTCGACCTGTGCGAGTGTTGTCGGTGCCGGAGATGTTACGGTAACAATTTCGGGATTGTACCGATCCCAGAAATAACCGATACATGAAGTGACAAGCAACAGTAGTAAGAGCAGACCGAAGAAGAGTACATCTTTGCTTGTCATGAAAACCTCTTTTTAAAAGTTTCGATCTATGCGATCGACTTAAGCTTATAAAAAGAGTATACATAAAAACTTTACTTTTGTAAACCTTTTAGCAACTTAAATTCACTACAGTGTTTCAAAAGTTCACTATTTTTGCCTTTACAGACAATTTTACCCGATTTGAGTACAAAGATTTTATCTGCATGGACGATACTGTTCATTCTGTGTGCGATGATGAAAGTGATTTTTTCTTTCGCGATGCGATTAATCGCATCCGTAATCTTCTGTTCACTTTTGGTATCGAGTGCGCTGGTTGCTTCGTCAAAAATGAAGATTTGCGGATTTCGGTAGATCGCACGGGCGATTGCGATACGCTGTCGCTGTCCGCCGGAGAAGTTGGTACCAAACTCGTTGATTTTGGTGTAAATGCCATCGGGAAGTGTTTCGATGAAATCCCAGGCGTTGGCGTCTTTGAGTGCCTTGATGACCCTTGTTTCATCGAGCGGTTGTCCGTAGGCGACATTTGCCGCGACGGTATCGTTGAGAATATAGACCCGTTGTGTTACGACGGCGATTTCTCTTCGCAGACTCTCCAGCGAGAGGGTAGCAATCGGTTTGTTATTGAAAAGAATTTCCCCTTTATCAGGATCGTAGAAACGTAGTAACAGATTGACGATGGAACTTTTACCGCCGCCGCTGTTACCGACCAGTGCGATTTTTTCACCTCTTCTGACGACAAAATCGATTCCCTTCAGTGCCTCTTTATCACCGTAACGTAAAGAGACATTGTGAAATGTTACCGTATCAATCGGTTCGTCAAACGTAAGATTACCGTCGGAGATCTGCGCGCTTCTGGAAAGGAGTTGCTGGATACGTTCATTTGCGGCGATTGCGTCCTGAATCTGGTTAAAGAGACGCGAAACGCGCTTGACCGGTGTATAGAGCATAAAGAGGGCGGTCAGAAAAGAGAAGAAGCTTCCCACACTCAGGCGACCGTGGATCACCTCCGTACCGCCAAGCATAATGACCGCCGCAGCGGCGAGAGCGCCGAGCATCTCCATAATGGGACTGACGATCTCGGTCGTGCGTACCGCCTTCATGTTGACTTTGAAGATCGCTTCGTTCTCTTTTGCGAAGCGGCGGCTTTCGAACGATTCGACACTGTTGGCTTTGATCATTTCGATATTGTTGAAAATTTCACTCAGGCGGGCGGTCAGGTTTGAGAGCATCTCCTGAGAGGAGGTTGAGAGACGTTTCATCTTTTTTGCCAGCATCGAGAGGGGTTTGGCGGCAAGCGGCAGAAAAATAAGAGAGATAAACGCCATCTTCGGATTTAGATAGATGATATATCCGATCAGAAAAAGAATCGTCAGCAGTTCGCGGATCATCATCGGAATCATCGAAGAGACGACGTTTCGCACCCGCTCGACGTCGTTGACGGTACGGCTGATCAACTCACCGCTGCGCATCTCATGAAAGAAACGCATTTCAAACGAGAGGATACGCGATACCAGTTTGTCCCGAATGCGTCGGACGATATCCTGCCCGATATAGGCGGAGTAGTAGGCTTGCAGATAGGTTCCCAGACTCTTGATCGCATATACTCCCACCAGTCCAAATGGAAGCAGGTAGAGCAGATGTTCATTCTTTTCGATAAAGATACGATCGAGTACCGGTTTGATCATATAGGCTGTCAGTGCGGTGCCCGCCGCAGCGAGTATCATCCCGGATATTGCCAGAAAGAGTTTCTGTTTATACTCCCTGAAGTAGGGGGAGAAGTTTTGCAAAAGGCGCAGAAAATCGCTCAAGGCTCACTTCTTTCCCAGACGGTACCCTGTGGCGTATCCATAATGCGAATGCCCATCGCTTCGAGTTCGTCGCGTATCGCGTCGCTTGTGGCGAAATCTTTCGCTTTTTTCGCTTCGGCGCGTCTGGCGATCAGCGTTTCGATCTTTTGCTTTGTCGCTTCGTCGATACCGTGCTGAAAGTAGAGGTGGGGCGCTTTGGTTCCGATGCCGAGCACCTCCGCTAAAAAGGCGATATTGGCGTAGACCTCTTTTTTGAAGGCTTTGTTTTTGGGGTCGGCGTCGAGTTTTTCGTTGGCGTTTTGGATCATCTCATCCATTGCCGCCAGTGCCCGCGCGATATTCAGATCGTCCTGCAGTGCTTCCAGCACCGCTTGCTTAAAGGCTTTGTCGACCGCAGAGCCGCCGGTAACGGCGATACGCTTTTTAAGCCGATAGAGTTTGTCCAGACGTTTTTTGGAGGCGATCAGATCGGTCTCGTTGAAGTTGAAATCGGCGCGATAGTGGGTCGAAAGCAGGTAGAATCGCAACACTTCGCCGTCGTAGACTCTCAATGCGTCTTTGAGGAAGAAGGAGTTGCCGAGCGATTTGCTCATCTTTTCGCCGTCGATCTGTACAAAACCGTTGTGCATCCAGTATCTGGCAAGATGCTGTCCCGATTCACACCGGCTCTGTGCCGCTTCGTTTTCATGATGGGGAAAGAGCAGATCGGCACCGCCGCCGTGGATATCGATCTGATAGGGTTTGTTCTGTGCGGCGAGATACTTTTTGATCATTGCCGAACATTCAATGTGCCAGCCGGGTCTTCCTTTGCCCCACGGACTCTCATAGGCGGGTTCATCCGGTTTGGAAAATTTCCAGAGGGCGAAGTCTTTGGGGTCTCTTTTTTCATCGTTGGTTTCGATTCGTGCGAGATTTTGTGATTCATCGACATGACGGTGTGAGAGGGAGAGATATTCCGGATCTTTTGAAGTATCGAAATAGACACCGTCACTGATTGTATAGGCGCATGATTTTTCGAAAAGGTGTTCGATAAAGGTGATAATTGCGTCAATACTTTCGGTCGCTTTGGGTTCGATATCGGCATCGGGTACGCCGATGG
>WGAE01000086.1 GCA_015489185.1 Campylobacterales bacterium | reverse complement strand
GTACACTGGCGATCGGTACCGAAGGGTTGAAAGCGATCATCTATAACGGTACGACCGGAGGTATGCCGGGTTGGGGTAAATCGGGTGAGCTTTCGAAGGAAGAGGGCGAATTGATGGCAAAATATGTGCAACTTCCACCGCCGCAACCGCCTGAGAAGTCTATGGCTGATCTTAGAAAGAGCTGGAAAGTGCTTGTACCGGTTGACAAACGTCCGAAAAAACCGGAGACAAACAGAAACTGGAAGAACTATTTCGGTGTCGTACTTAGAGATATCGGTAAAATCGCAATTATCGACGGTGACAAGAAAGAGGTCGTGTCGATCGTGCCGTCCGGTTTTGCGACGCACATCCTCAGAAGCTCCAAAGATGGTAGATATATGTATGTTATTGGACGTGACGGTAAAGCTTCGGTGATCGATCTTTGGATGAAAAAACCGCAAAACGTAGCGGAGATCAGACCGTGTAACGACGCCAGAAGTATCGATACTTCAAAATATGAAGGGTATGAAGGAAAATATGCGGTTGTCGGTTGCTACTGGCCGCCTTCCATCGTAACGCTCGACGGTAAAACACTCGAACCGATCAAGCAGGTATCGACAGCGAGCTATACGATCGACGATGGTGTCTTCACACGTGAAGCGCGCGTTGCGGCGATTATCGCGAATCACCATAAACCCGAATGGGTCATCAACGTCAAAGAGACCGGACAGGTCTGGCTCTATAACTATACCGATGTCAAAAATCCGACGATCAAAATGATCGAAGCGGAAAGATTCCTGCATGACGGTGGATGGGATAGCACCAAACGTTACTTCCTGACGGCTGCGAATGCAAGAAATATTATCTCTGTTATCGATACAGTCGAAGGTAAACTGGTTAAAAATATTCCTTCTCAGGGAACCAAACCGCATCCCGGACGCGGTGCGAATGTCAACTCCAAAAAGTACGGTCCGGTATGGTTGACCGGTCATATCGGAAGCAACGATATTGTCGCGATCGGTACCGATCCGAAAGGACACCCGCAAAATGCCTGGAAAGTGGTTAAAAAGATCAAATTGCCGGGTGAAGGCGGCGGTAACCTCTTTATCAAAACGCATCCGAACTGTAAATATATCTTTGCGGATCGTCCAGTCAATCCGGACAGAAAACTGCAGACACAGATCTATGTCATAGACAAAAATACGCTTGAAGTGGTCAAAACGATTCCGATTCCAAAAGAGTATCTCAAGTCTGCCGATCCGAAAGTCAAGGCGAGAGGTCCGGTACACTTCGAGTTCAACGCGGACGGTACGGAAGTCTGGACAAGTATCTGGGGTAACAAAAAGACACCTACACCGATTCTGGTCTTCGATGCCAACACGCTTAAACTCAAAGACGTGATCAAAGACAAACGTCTGATCACACCTACCGGTAAGTTCAACGTTACCAATACAATGGGAGATATCTACTGATTTTCCCTTCATGAGCCGGAGCGGATGCTCCGGTTCTTATCTGCTTTTTTACTTCCAAAGGAATTTCATGAAGTATCTTTTCTATCTGATTTTCATTTCACTGTCACTGTTTGGTTTTGATGAATCTTCGGGGCACTTTATCGAAGCTTTACCAAAGAAAAACGTCGGCAAAATACTCTATATGCAGCAGTGTGCCTCCTGTCATCACAAGGATCGTATCGGTCTGGAGGGACCGCCGCTCTTTGACAAGACGCTGCGTAAATACAGAACCCTTTCCGATCTGGCGAAGAAAATCAGAGACGGATTTCCGCAGACGTTGATGCCGAAATTTACCCATCTAAATGAGGTGCAGTTGCTTAAAATTGCACGTTATATCAAAAGGCCGCTCGATCACAATATCACATGGGATCAGGAAGCGATTACACGGTCCTTGCATCTGTTTGATGATAAGCCGAAAAATTTAGGGATACACCGTATCGCCAATCTTCTGCCGGTTGTTGAGCGTGACGGAGGGTATGTCTGGATGATGGAAGATACGAAAATTTTGGATAAATTCCCCCTCAAAAACGTGCACGGCGGCATCAAATACCGTTTTCCGAAGGCGGAAGATATCTACATCCCCACGCGTGACGGCTGGGTGGAGCGCTATTCGCTCAAAGAGGGACGACGCAAGGCGAAGGTACGCGCCTGTATCAATCTGCGAAATCTATCTCTAAGCCGTGACGGCAAAAACCTTTTTGTCACCTGCCTCCTGCCGCAGCAACTGGTCATTTTCGGTCCTGACACATTGCATGTGAAAAAGTTAATGCCGTTGAAAGGGAAGGTGAGTGCCGTTTACGATCTCTATACCAAGGATCAGATGCTCTTTACCTACCGGGACAAACCGCTGGTCGGCAAAATCGATACTAAAACGTTCAAAACCGATTACGTCAAAATCAAAGCGCCGATCGAAGATTTCTTTATCGATCCGTTCGATCGTTACATGATCGGTACGTCTCGTCACGGCAAGATGCTGCAGGTATACGATATCGACACCCTCAAACCGGTCTTCAGCCATCCGATGGAGGGGATGCCGCACCTCTTCTCGGCGACCTTTTTCTACCGGGACGGGCACTTCTATTTCGCTACGCCCCATCTGCGTAAACCTTACGTGACGATCTGGCAGATGTATGAGTGGAAATTTGTCAAAAAGATCGATATCGGCGGAGACGGATTCTTTGTCAAGACCCATCCGCAGACGCCGTATCTCTGGATCGACAACGCAACAGACAAACTGATACTGATCGACAAGCATACCGGCAAGAAGCGATCGGTCGTCCCTGTACCTGGAAAACAGTATATCCATGCCGAATTTACCGGTGACGGGAAATATGCCTATCTGAGTATCTACGAACATAACGGATCGATCGAAGTGTGGGATACGCAGAAACTGACAAAGATCGTCTCCTATCCGTGTGATATTCCGGTAGGCAAGTACAACTTTATCAACAAAAACAGACGCTTTTTTCCGGCTCTCTTCGGATGGGATATCTTCAACGAAAAGTGTCGCAACAAAGCGAAACCAATCGTTTGTATGCGACATCTGAAGGGAGTTGCACCGCTGGAAAAAGTCAGCATCGACGCCTTTTTGAAAAATTACACACTCTTGACGGGAAAAAAGTCAGAGTGACTTGACCTGTGTTAAGGTGCTTTCGTAAGAATTATGTTATGATTGCGGGTAATGGAAGGAGGGTTGTGCGTGAGAAAAGAGATCATCATGATGTTGTCAGCTTTGTTGTTGATGACGACATTGCTGTGGGGTGCGGCGGATCAGCAAAATAAAGAGCCGCTTTCAGGTCAAAAAGTTTTCGAAACCTACTGCTGGGGGTGTCACCACCAGACGGCGGTGGCGTTCGGGCCTCCGTTTTCCGAAATCGCCTCCAGACGGAGTGCCGATGAGATACGGGCGATGATCACCGATCCGGCGAACGTCTCCAAAACATTCGGATACAAGCGCAATGCGATGCCTCCGTTTCGACTCAGCGAAGCGGAGCTGGAGGCGATCACCCGATATATCCTCTCCTTCAGACCCAAAGGCAAATAGATGTTTCGTCTCTCCAATCTGATCGCATCGGTCGTCGAAGGGAAGCAGGCGAGAGTGCTTGACGGAAGCATCGCGATCTGGAACTTTACCAACCGCTGCAACCTTTCTTGTATGCACTGCTACTCCAGAGCTGATCTTGACGCTACCGATACCCTCACGACCGACACGATCATGAAGACATTGCCGAAGCTCAAAGCCAACGGTGTCAAATTTATCATCTTTTCGGGCGGTGAGCCGCTGACACGCAAAGATCTCTTCGATATCGCGGCGCGGTGCCGGGAACTGGGGATCATCACCTATCTTTCGACCAACGGACTCTATGTCGGGCAGAAAAACGCCAGAAAGATTCTCGATACCTTCAACTATGTCGGTATCAGTATCGACGGCAGCGAAGCCACACATGATCGTTTCAGAGGCCTTCCCGGATCGTTTAAAATGTCGATGGAGGCGGTGCGGCTGCTCAACAGCTTTCATGAGACGAAGGTGGGGATTCGCTTTACGATCACCAAAGAGACCCTCAGCGATCTGAAGTTCATCTTTGAACTGGCGGAAAAAGAGAAGATTCCCAAAATCTACATCTCCCACCTCGTCTATAGCGGCAGGGGACTGGACAATCTGGCGATGGATCTGACCAAAGAGGAGCGGCGTGAAGCGGTAAACTATATTCTCGACAAAGCGTTCGAGTACTACGAAAAGGGTACCGGCATCGAGATCGTGACGGGCAATATGGAACAGGATGCAATTCTGTTTTTGGAGAAGTTCGGTGCGCGATACCCCGAACAGAAAGAGACGATGCGCCGGCGCCTCAGAGAGTGGGGCGGAAACAGCGCCGGACGAAAGCTCCTCAATATCGACGCCGAGGGCAACGTCAAACCCGATCCTTTCTTTCCTGAGACGATCGGTAATATTTTAGAACAGGATTTTACCGACATCTGGAGCAAGCGACCGAATGCACTGCTCCAAAGACTGCGGGAGCATCCGCGCCGTGTCGGCGGTCAATGTGCCGACTGCGGTGTCATCAACATCTGCAACGGCGGTAGTCGCAGCAGAGCCTATGCGATCTACGGAGATGTATGGGCGGAGGATCCCTCCTGTTATCTGAACGAAACCCAAAGGAGAGGAACAGAAGTATGAAATACTGGATAACACTGGGACTGTTTTTGGTCTCGTTATATGCCGCACAGACGAAAGAGCGACTCTTTGTCGTCGAGCGTGAAAGCGCCTCGGTTGCGGTGATCGATGACGACAAAGTGACGACGCATATGGAACGGATGCACAATATGAATCACGGGATCATCAAATTTCGCGACCGTGACGGTTATCTGATCAGCCGCGATGGCTATGTGGTACGTTTCGATCCAATCTCATTGCAAAAACGTGCAGAATACAAAACGAGCAAATCGGCGATTGGATTTGTGATTGGGGCGCATTATGTCGCGGTGGCGAACTATGACGACAAGTCGGTCGATATTCTGACACGCGATCTCAAGCCGATCCAAAAGATCAAAACCGGTTCCAAAAATGTCGGTATCAAGATCTACAAAAACTATCTGATCTTTGCACAGATGGATCATGACAAAGTGACCGTTCTCGAAGACAAGAGCGGCGGGAAAGGGATGCCGAAGTTTGAAAAGGTGAAAGAGTTTGCCGTCGGGCAGATGCCTTTTGATGCGATGATTCAGGACAATACCTACATCGTCGGCTTTTTCCTTACCAAAGGATTCGGCGTGATCGATCTGGACAAGATGAGCTATCGTCAGATCAGCGTTACCGAAGAGGGGAATAAACCGGTACTGAAGATTCCCCATTTCGGGTTTTGGAGTCTGAGCCGGGATAAGACCTTCATCCCTGCGGTCGGCGACAACAGTGTACTGGTCTACGACAAGCGGTTTCATTTTCTTAAAAAGATCAAAACAAAAGGATTACCGGTCTTTACCTCGCTGAGTCCGGATAAAAAATATCTGGCGGTCACTTTCAGCGGGAAAGATTTTCCGACAATTCAGATTGTCGATACAAAAAGCCTTTCGATTATCAAAACGCTGACCTTCGCGGGGAAAGTACTGCATGTACGCTGGTCGCAGCTCTATCCGAAACTTTATGTATCGGTCAACGGTGTGAACAGGGTTGCCGTTGTCGAGACGAAACATTTTGATGTCATGAAGTTGATCGAAGGGGTGCGTAAACCTTCGGGGATTTTCAGCTATCTGATATCCAAGGAGCAGTAGTGGGAACAGTCTATCTGACCGGCGCGGGACCTGGTGATATCGATCTTCTGACGATCAAAGCGCTTCGAATCATCAAAAAGGCGGATGTGATCGTCTATGATCGGCTTGCCAATCCGGAGATTCTCAAAGAGGCGAAAGAGGGGTGTGAATTTATCTATGTCGGCAAAGCCGATTCGCACCATACACTGCCGCAGGAAGAGATCAACGAAGTGCTCTACCGGTGTGCTCTGAAGTATGATGTCGTCGTGCGTCTTAAAGGGGGCGATCCGCTGGTCTTCGGACGCGGCGGTGAAGAGGGGATCTATCTGCGTAAGCGCGGGATCAAATTTGAGTTCATCCCCGGTATCACATCGGCGATCGCGGTACCGGAGTATGCGGGTATTCCGGTGACGCACCGGGGGGTAACGGTTTCGTTTCGCGTCGTAACGGGTCATGAAAGCAAAAATAAAGACCATTCGCAGATACCGTGGGAAAATTACAAAACCGACGATACGATCATCTTTTTGATGGGGTTACACCGCCTGGACAAGATTGCCGCTAAACTGATCGAAATCGGTAAGCCCAAAGATTATCCGGTCGCAGTGATCAGCAAAGGGACGACACCCGAAGAGAAGACGGTGATCGGAACGCTGGAGACAATCTGGGAAAAAGCGAAAGACCTTCCCACACCGGCACTGATTGTCGTCGGTGAGGTCGTGCGGCTGCGTGAGCAGCTCAACTGGTTCGAAAGGGAGCATTAAAAGTGCAGGATATTGTTTTAACACTGGTTTTTGCGATGGCACTGCTGATGTTTGCGGTCTTCCCCGCCGTGAAAATTGTCGACTTTATCAAAAGCAAACGGACACTCACACCCAAAACGCAAAATTTACTGACCCTCCTGTTTACGATTCTGCTCGCACTCGCGGGCGCACTCTTTTTGAAACTCTGATATTATATTGTG
This sequence comes from Campylobacterales bacterium, assembly GCA_015489185.1. Taxonomy (GTDB): domain Bacteria; phylum Campylobacterota; class Campylobacteria; order Campylobacterales; family QNZT01; genus QNZT01. The sequence continues at coordinate 13,819 of WGAE01000086.1, read as the reverse complement.
AGTTCATAGACAGGGTTGAATGTTTTCAGTACCGTCTGATGAATCTTTTCAATCGTGCTTTGGTCTAGAACACCGATTTTTTTGATAAATCTCTCCTCTGCAAAGCTCTTTATCTGAAAACACTCTATTCCCGATGTTTTGGAGAGTCCGTTTGATGCATCTGGCTGTAGTTTGATGATCCATGGGTATGCTTCATAATATGCCTTCCAGCCTGTGAGAGGTACGATGATACGTAGTCCGAATCTACCCATCAGATCATGATTGATCACTACGGCAGGTCGTGCTTTTTGGATTTCGGAACCGATACTCGGATCAAAATTGACAAGCCATATTTCCCCTTGATTAATACTCATGAAATTCTGCTCCACTCTCAGCCAGTTCCTTGCACTCTTCGAGATACGCTTTGTTTTGTGCCGCTTTGGTCGCAGCCTCTTCCCATTTTTTCAACTCCTGTTTTTTGACATACTCTTTCAGGGCGTCGGTATAGAGTGTGTTGAGAGAGACTTTGAGTTCCTCTTTCAGTGCCAGTAACTCTTTTTTCAGATCGGAAGGTATATTGAACGTGACCTTTTCAAGCGTCGGTTTTTTGACATAGGACATAGCAACTCCTTTTTTACGGTAAATTATACCATAAAAATATGGAAGTATTAGTTTCAGTATTTTGGTACCTGACGTATTGGATTTGAAAAAAATTCGATTTGGTCGATTTTAATTAATAGAACCCTCTGAAAAACTGTTTGTTGAACGAAAGCTTTATTATTTGAGCATCCAAACCGAACGGTTGCCGAAGGTAAAAAAGTGCACCTAACCCCGAAGGGGCGCTTGCGTTTGCACTTTTTAGTTCGGTTTTGATGTGTGCGCGAAGCGACAAATGATAACTCGCTTGAGTGAAATGAACAGTTTTTCAGAGAACTCAATATATTGATTAAAAGAGCGATTAAAAGAGCAAAACAAAAGGTAGAGATCGATGCAAAGATTTCAAAAGCTTCCTCTTGCACGGATGTTTTCGCTGATTATTTTTGCGGTGGCGTTTATTGTCTCGACGGTGATTCAAAGTATCAAATATTATCAGAGCAAAGCGATACTCGATGACAACCTCGCTAATCAGGCGACACTGGTGATGCAGATTGCGCGTGCCGGTGAAAAAGGTGCATTATATGATGTTGAGAGTAAAACGAGTCGTTTCGGTGTGATTGACGCAAAAGCGGTAAATCCGCTTGAAAAAGAGATTACGAAACGCTTTCTTGCACAAAAGAGCAAAAAGCTACAATTCAAAACGGCAAAGTATTTTGTCGAAGCGAAGCGTACCGAAAACGGAAAAATCGTATATGTCGCAATTGATTTGCAAAGTTATCATGAAGCGTTACGAAAACTGATTGTCGGTTCGGTGCTTTTGTGGCTGGTCAATATTACGATTTTGCTGACGATGATCAACTTCCTCTTTCGCAGGCTTATTGTTAATCGGATCAATGAGATTCTCGGTATCATTCAGAAAATTTCACAGGGAAATTTTATCGATCAGGAGATTTTTGAAAAAGAGCGACTGGGAACAAAGAGCCGCAACGAGATAGATCGTATCTATCAAAATTTACATGAGATGGTGCAGAGTCTCAAACCGATTGTCGAAGAGGTGATCAAAAACAGCAAAGAGGTGGTTTTCGAATCGCTCTACGGGTACGGGAAGGTTAAGGATAACGTCAAACTGATCCAGCGGCAAAACAGGGTTGTTCACCACTCCAACCGACACATTTCGGAGATTATGGCGTTGAGCAATTCACTCGATAGCAGACTTCATGAACTGCTGGAGAAGTCGGATCGTTCCGTGGCACGGGTAGAAGAGGGGTTGTCAGTTGCCGGACAAAATATCGCCTCTTCCGCGGCGGTGGTCGAATCGATGAAATCGACGGTGGAAGAGGTACAGGAGCTTAAAAAATTTGCCGCAGAGATCGCACAGACCCTTTCAAAAATCAGTGATATCGCCAACGAAACCAATCTTATTTCCCTCAACGCAGCCATTGAAGCGGCTCGGGCGGGTGAACATGGACGCGGATTTGCGGTCGTTGCGGAGAAGATTCGACAACTTGCCGATGTTTCCCTTGAAAACGCCGCGGAAATCAACCGTATCATCAGCGAAGTGCAGTCCAACATCGACAGTGTCGCCAAAAGTGCCGAAGAGACCAATCAGGTGATCGATCAGCTCGGTAAGGGGTCCGAAGTGCTTTATGAAAACTTCAAGGCGATCGATCAGGTGATCAAAGATACCGGAGATACACTCAAAAGTTTCAGTCAGGATTTCATCGTACAGGAGAAGAAGCTGCAAAACGTACGGGAAGATTTGCAAAAGGTCAACGAAAGCGCGACACTTCTGGGCGACAACTCCGGTGTGGTTGAAGCGTCGATCAATACAATCACGCAGATGAGTGCGTATCTGCAAAACGTTTCCGATCAGTTTGACGTAATGGTAGAGAAGCGTGAAAGCACACGCAAACTGATTGTCCCGCCGGTAATGGTACAGGTCAGCGACGGAAAACATACGATCGACTGTTACGTATACGATATCTCCAAAGGCGGGATATCACTGATCGTTACAAAGAAGAGTCCGCACTTTTCATGTAAAATCGGAAGTTTTTATACGCTAAAATCTGAAGATGAAACGCTGCGACTCGACGGCAGACAGATTCAGATGGTCTACGTTTTTAATAAAAAAGATGAAACGACAATGCGGGTCGGAGCGAAATTTGTCTAAGGGATAGACTATCGAACCGAAAATCAGGGTTTTTATCAACGGTTTCGGAAGGATCGGACGCCATGTCGCGCGGATGGTACTGACGGACAGGCGTTTTGAACTGGTCGGTATCAACGATCTGTATGACTTTGCACAAATGGCTGCTTTGCTGCGGTACGACTCCGTCTACGGGACGTTTGAGAAACCGGTACGGGTTGAAGCAGAGACGATGTATGTAGAGGATCACGCCGTCGCACTCTTTTGTGAAGCTTCTCCTGAGCGTTTACCGCTTTTGGATTTGCAGACGGATATCGTGCTTGCCTGTTGCGGTATGTTTTTGACGCAGGAAGCGTGTGCCCCTTTTTTAGCAGCCGGAGCGAAACGGGTGATCGTTTCGACACCGCCCAAAGACGATATGCCGGTCTTCATCTACGGCATTAACCACCGAAATTATGATCAACAACCGATTCTCTCCAACTCCAGCTGCTCCGCGAACGCAATCGTACCGATTTTGCAAACGGTCAATGATTTTGCCCCGGTCAAAGCGGCGACCTTTTCGATGTATCACAGTTATACCGCCTATCAAAGGCTGCTTGACGGGGGACACTATTCGAAAGATATTCGAAGATGTCGCAGCGGCACGCAAAATATCATTCCGCTGCAGAGTACCGCCGCCGGTGCGGTCGGTTACTTTTTCCCGAGACTGCGAACGAATCTCTATGCCAAAAGCATTCGTGTGCCGCTTGCCGCGACAACCTATTACGATCTGACGTTTAACCTCGGCAAGGGGATCGATTTAGCGGCGTTTGAGGCGTATCTTGCCAAACGAATAGCACAGGATCGTCCCGCTATTCTCGCGCTCGATGACGCACCGAAAGTCTCTTCCGACTATATCGCTTCGCCTTTCAGCGCCGTAATCGACCGTCACGCACTGATACTTGTCGGAGACGATTTGTTAAAAATTGGTGCCTTGCAGGATAACGAATACGGCTATGCCGCGCGTCTGGTCGATATGGCGGCGGTTGTCGGAAAGAGGCTCATGAAGTGATTTAAATCATTCCGGGATCACTACGGTTACGATATAATTCTGATTAAACTCTCTGAAAACGTGTTGATTTTACTCAAGCGAGTTACATTTGTCGCTGAGCAACAGCATCAAAACCGCACTCAAAAAGTGCAAACGCAAGCGCCCCTTCGGGGTTGGGGTGCACTTTTTTGCCTTCAGCAATCGTTCGGTTTGGATGTACAAATGCTAAAGCTTTCGTTCAATCAACACGTTTTCAGAGGGCTTGATGATGAAACGTAGAAATAAACGTGTTTTGATTACCGGTTCAGGCAGCGGGATGGGGCGGGCGACGGCGCTGTTGCTGGCAGAGAAGGGGTATGATGTCATCGCGGCGACACGAACGCCCGAGGCGCTGTACGATCTGCATCCGAATATTGTTCCCGTTGCGATGGACCTGCGGGATCGTGCTTCGGTCGAGGCGGCGGTAAAAGAGGCGGGACAGGTCGATATCTTGATCAACAATGCCGGATACGGTTTTGTCTCCTCGGTCGAAGAGGCTAAAGAAGCGGAGATGGTTGCACAGTTTGATATCAACCTGATGGGGTTGTTGCGTGTGACCGCGGCGGTCATTCCTGCAATGCGCCGGGCGGGCGGCGGCGTGATTGTCAATATCAGCTCTTTTCTGGGCAAGATCGGTTTGCCGATGCTTACCTTCTACAACGCTTCCAAATATGCTGTCGAGGGGGTGACCGATTCACTGCGGTATGAACTGCGCCCTTTCGGTATCCGGGTTCATTCGGTGATGCCCGGTTTTTTCGATACCTGTTTTGCGCGCAAAAATTTGCGCATCAACGAAAGAAGCTTTGCGCCCGATTCACCGTATCGCTGTTTTAGCGAAAATCTGGCGCCGCGTATCGTCGATGAGATCAATCACGGTAACGATCCCAAAGAGGTTGCCCGTATCATCGCGAAGATCATCGACGACCCGGATGCCCCCGCACGTGTCGCGGCGGGAGAGAAAGCGCGCAAATTTATTCCGATGCGCAGGGAGTTGAGCGACGAAGATTTCGAACGGCGTGTACGGGAGTATTACAACCTTGGATAGCCTCTTTTTCAATATCACGGAGCGTCGCTACCGAAGAGAACGCTACGATTTTTACGACAGAGTGGATATCTCCAACGGGATTCTCTTTTTTGAAACGAAACGCAAAATTGCGTTGCAGTGGCGCAATTTCGACCGTATGGTGCTGCTTGTTTCTGTGTTGTCGGGGAGTTTGCGGGTATGCGATCGACTCAGCGGTACAGATTTTGTACTTAGCGGAAATACCCTTGCCGTGACTGCACGGCAGGATTTGACACTCGAAGGGGAGGGGCATTTTTTTATTCTTTGTATCGCCGATTTTTTCCTCAAACGCTATCTGAGCGGTACTTTGGACGATCCGGTCGATTATCTTTACGACAGGGTTTGCAAAGACGAGAGTTTTGCGGTGCTTGACAGACAGCCGGTCGATGCGCTGACGCTGTATCTGATCGATAAAATCGTTCGTCCGGATATCGGCAGTCTGCAGTGCGAACATGAAGTAACCGCCCTGATGATTCACCGTTTTTCGCTGCTGGATATTGTCGACCCGAAACTCGATCCGGAAGAGGTGCGTATCGCGTCGCGTGCCAAAAAGGCGTTGCTGGAAAACTTCGTTTCGCCGCCGACCATTCCCAGGCTTGCACATCTGTGTGCGACCAACGAGACCAAACTCAAACACTGTTTCAAAAAAGTTTACAAAACGACAATTCACAACTATGTGCGTAAATTGCGTCTGGAGGAGGCGAACCATCTGATGCTGGAGAGCAATTTGACGATTCATGAAATCGCAAACAGGGTCGGTTACCGGCATCAGGGCTATTTCAGCAGACTCTTTTTTGAAAATTTCGGTGTTCACCCCAAAGAACTGATACAAAAAAATTCCTTTTCTGCCAAAAGAAAATTCCGATCGTGATCAAAGGCTCTTGTCCCGATGCCGTCGCTTGATTATAATAGTATCGATGGACAAGGAGGCTGGAATGGTACATATCTGGAAAATTGTTACGGGAACACTGCTTTTTATCCTGCTCTTTTACGGTTCGCTTGCACTGGTGCCGAAGCGACCGATCACCTATATGGATGACGATACGCTTCGGGTGTACGCACTTTCACACGGTCTGGGACCGATTCCAAAAAGCACCGAAGGGATGCTGAAGCTGACGGATAATCCGAAAAACCCGGTTACCGCCAAGAAGGTTGCGCTGGGACAGGCGCTCTTTTTCGATCCGATTCTCTCCTCCGATCGTACGGTCAGTTGTGCAAGTTGTCACAAACTTGACGAAGGCGGCGATGATAATCTGCCCGCTGCGGTCGGCGTCGGCGGCGCGGTCAATCCGCACCATCTCAATTCACCGACCGTACTCAACGCGGCACTCGCGAAGCGGCTCTTCTGGGACGGTCGCGCTCCCGATGTTGAAACACAGGCGCAGGGACCGATTCAGGCACCTTTTGAAATGCATATGACGCCGCAGGAAGCGGTGAAACGGATAGCCGCAAATTCCGATTATCGCAAGCGATTTAAAGAGGTGTTCGATGACAATGTCACTTTCACGCATATCACGGAAGCGATCGGGGCGTATGAACGAACGTTGCTGACACGAAGCGCATACGATCGTTTTCTCGAGGGGGATAACGACGCGATGAGTGTGAAAGCGAAACGGGGATTGAATCTTTTTATTCAAAAAGGGTGCAAAGGGTGTCATACCGGTATCAGCCTCGGCGGGCAGAGTCTGCAGCAGTTTCCGCTACGCCGTACGCTTAGCGATCTGTTCCGTACCGCTCCTTTCCCCTTCCCGAACCCGGGCGGGTTTCTCGGGAAAGAGGGGATGAAGAAGTTTCGCGTGCCGATTCTGCGCAATATCACACGCACCGCACCCTATTTTCATAACGGAGTCGTCAAGGATCTGCGGGAAGTGGTCCGGATCATGAGCACTTATCAGATAGGCGAGACATTCAATGAAAAGCAGATCGATGAGGTAATCGCCTTTTTCAAGAGCCTGGAAGGAGAGATCGTCCCTTACCGGTTGCCGCAGAAGGAAGCGAAATAACCGTCAGGACTTCTTCTCCTGGAGTGTTTCGATTGTCTGGGCAAGCTCCTCTTCGATACTTGGATCGATATGGATCGCCTCTTCGGTTGTGAGGATGCCCGCTTCGGGATCGTTGTAGATTACAGGATCGAATTTCCTTTCGCTTTTGGCAACGATGACCGAAACTGTGGCATCTCCCGAGACATTGACCGCGGTACGGACCATATCGAGGAGCCGATCGACGCCGAGAATCAGCCCGATCCCCTCAACCGGTAAACCGACCTGCGTAAAAACCATCGAAAGCATAATCAACCCCACGCCGGGCACACCCGCCGTACCGATCGAAGCCAGCACACTCATCAAAATGACGGTCAGATACCCCGTCAATCCCAGTTGCACCCCGTAGGCGTTGGCAATGAAGACCGTCGCGACCCCCTGCATAATCGCGGTACCGTCCATATTGATCGTCGCGCCGAAAGGAACGGTGAAGGAGGCGACGGAGTTGTCGACACCGAGTCGCTGTGTCACGGTGCGAAGTGTCACGGGGATCGTGGCGTTGGAGCTGGAGGTTGAAAAGGCGAAAACCTGGGTATCTTTCATCTTTTTGAGAAAGATAGCGGGATTCACTCTTGCGAAGAGTCTGAGAATCAGCATCAGCGTACCGTAGAGATGGAGCATCAGCACGCCGATCAGGACGACGACATATCCTGCCAGATCGACAAGCAGATTGAGTCCGAGACCCGCGATCGCTTTGGCGATAAGCGCGAAGACCGCATAGGGAGCCACAGCCATGATGATATTGACCATCGCCATCATGATCTCGTTGGAAATTTCGACCAGTTTGACGACCGGTTCCGCTTTTTTGCCGACCATCAGGATCGAAATTCCAAGCAAAATCGAAAAGAAGATGATCTGCAGCATCTTTCCTTCCGCCATCGCGTCGATGATATTGGCGGGGATAATATCGATCAGCACACTGCTTAGCGGCGGCGCCTCTTTGGCGGTGAAGCTGCTTTGTGTACTCAGATGTACACCTTCGCCGATGCCCAGTGTCGCGGCTACGGTAATCCCGGCGGCGATCGCCAGCGCGGTTGTGAGCAGATAAAGAAAAAAGGCTTTCACTCCCACTTTGCCCAGTTCACGAACATCACCGATGCCGATGACACCCGAGATGAGGGAGAAGAGGACAAGCGGTACTACGAGCATTTTGAGTGCCGTGACGAACATTTTCCCGACAATATGAAAAAGCCCGTCAACAAGATAGATCTGTGTCAGACTTCCGGGTTGGGAGAGCCCTGAGAGGTTGATCGCCAGTCCGGTAACGATACCAAGCCCCATGCCGATCAGTACTTTGGTCGTCAGTGTCATCTTTTGTGTGCGTTTCATAAATCTCCTTTGCCGCAGTCAAACAGGTTTGTAAACCAAAAGTATAACAAATCCGCCATAAACCACGTTTGGATGTTTATCTTATATGGTCAGGTATGCATTTGTCGTTACGGAAAGGTAATGAAGGGAGGGAAAATCATTTGATCGAGAAAAAGCGGCGTACCCAGTTGCGCTCTTTTTCGTTTCGAAGCGGGATTGTTGCGAGTGTCCTGTTTTGGTCGTCGTGGACGATCAGCTGTGATGCGTTGAGTTGCAGATGCCTTTTCCCCCACGCTTTTTCGAGTCTGTCGAGTACGTGATAGATTTCCGTATTGTCCGGTTCGATCTTCTCTCCCGTGCGTGTATCACGAATGCGCAGCCCGCTCATCTTCTTTTCGATGCGATAAGGGATGTAGGGTTTGAGTTGTGTGTAGACATACCTGTTTCGTTTTTCGGGCTGGCTTTGCATCAGTGTGACAAACGCGATCAGAAAAAAAGCAAGACCCAGTGCCGGACCGAGATATTTGCTGAATCTGTTCATGAAAACTCCTTTGAGCCTATGGGCGCTACTTTAACATTTTTCTTTATCCTATCGGTTGATAATGGTCAAAAAAAGAGAACCTTATTTGAGATATAATCATCTTTATATTTCTCGCCAAAGGTAAGATATGTCTGAATCACGCAATGCCGAACTGCTTGCATTGTTGCAAAAATCGTTTCCGCTGGAGGCGCGCCCCTATGCGAAAATCGCACAGAGACTGGGTATTTCCGAAGAGGAGGTACTGCAACGGGTACAGAGTCAGAAAGAGGCTTCCGTTATTCGCCAGATTTCACCGATCTTCGATACCAAACGGCTCGGATACAGCTCTTCGCTCGTGGCGTTCAAAGTAGCACCCGAAAAGATCGACGATACCGTCGCGCTGATCAATTCGCATCCGGGTGTCTCACACAACTATGAGCGCAACCACGACTTTAATATCTGGTTCACGCTTGCGGTACCGCCCGATTCGAAACTGGGGCTTGAAAAGAGCGTCGCGCTTCTGGCGGAGCGCAGCGGTGCGGAGGAGGCGATTTTATTGCCGACGCTGAAGATGTTCAAGATCGCGGTCAAACTCGATACGACAGGAAAAAGTGCGAAAAAAGAGAAGGTTGTCGCGAAACGGCATAAAGCAATTGAACTAACGCCGCTGCATCTTGAAGTGATCCGGCATACCCAATATGATCTCCCCGTCTGCAGCGAGCCCTTTGCGGAAGTCGCCGCGAAACTCGGTATCGGATACGATACGCTCTTTGCGACGCTTCATGAACTCAAAGAAGCGGGAGTGATGCGCCGATTTGCCGCAATTTTGAACCACCGCAGAGCCGGTTTCAACGCCAACGCGATGGTCGTCTGGAATGTCGATCCCGAAAAAGGGGAAGAGATGGGGCAAAAAGCGGCGGCTTTTTCGGCGGTCAGCCACTGCTATCTGAGACCGCAGTATCCCAACTGGCCATACAACCTCTTTACGATGATACACGGTAAAACGACAGAAGAGACAGAGTCGGTCATCGCCGCGATCGCCGATGAGATCGAATATCGCGATAAACAACCTCTCTACTCCACACGGGAGTTCAAAAAGGTGCGTATCCGATATTTCACGCCCGAATTTGCAGAGTGGGAGCGTAAGATGACAGAAGGAGGTACGGTGTGAATCTCTTTTTACAACTGGAAGGGGGCAATCTGACGATTGCGCTCTTCTTTCTGTTGATCGCGATTTTCGTCGCAACACGCCCTTTCGTGCGTCCGCAGGTAAAGCGTTTTATTTTGGGGACGGTGATTTTAGGATTTGGTATTTTGATTACCGGGCACTATATTGTGACGATGCATCGGATGGAGGGAGTGAAGAAGGCTTTTGCAAACGGTCGGGAAGTAGAGTGTGAAAGCAGGATGAACCGAAAAGCCGCGCAGTCGGTGATTGTCAGTAAAGCGTACGGCTGGGAACTTCATGACGATCTTTTCACCCATCCCGAATACACGCGTCCGTTTCATGCGGCACGCTGTATTCTTAGATTAAAGCTCGATCCCAAAAAGTTACCGGTCAAATAGTACTCGGTGTTTTACAGCGGCGTTTGGCGTAGCCCGCATTGACGCGGATATCGAGTCCGTGGCGATAGATGTATGTGATCGCTTTTTTCAGTAGCCATGCGGTGTAGCCTCTGGTTTTGATGCGGTTGTAGAGAATCCCCGCGGCATATTTGCCGCCCAGCGCGACGAACATTCCGTCACTTTTGGTATTGAGCGGTGTGATCGGTGCACCGTTTTCGAGCTGTGTGATCGTCTTTGCGACATAGGCGGCGCTTTTTTCGGCAATCTGTGCGGTCGGAGGCAGCGGTCTGCCCTCTTTGTCGGTAATCTGTGCACTATCTCCGATGACGAAGGTCTGTTCGTTTCCGGGCAGGCGCAACCAGGGATCGGGAATGATTTGGGCGAGCCTGTTTTTGGGGGCATCGATCTTCTCGATCAAATCTGCCGCTTTGATGCCTGCGGTGTAGATGACAAAATCGAAATGAAGTTCGGTATTGTCCGCAAAAGTGATGGTGCGGTCACCGATTTTTCGGATCGGATGGTTGGTTTTGATTTGAACACCGAGCGTTTCAAGACGTTTTTGTGTTGTTTCAACTAGCCACGGATCCATGCCGGGCAATACGGTCGGTGCGGCGTCGATGAGGTAGATGGTGATCTCTTTGTCTGAGAAAGAGAGTATCTTTTCCAGCTTTTTGAGGCTATATGCCATCTCCGCCGCGATCTCCACACCGCTGAGTCCCGCGCCCGCAACGGCAATCTGCAGATCGCCCGCACGTTTGAGCGCTTTGTTTTGCAGACGCATCATGATGCGCTCTTCGAATGCCTGGCGAAACGTGAACGCGCGCATCAAATCTTTGATGCCGTGGGTATGTTCGCGCGCCCCTTCGATGAATGGGAAAAAGTGTGTTCGTGCGCCTGTCGCGATGATTGCGTAGTCGTATTTATAGCTTTCGGTTTCGGTTTGGACGAGACGTTTTTGCGGATTGATCCCGGTGACGGTTGTCTGAAGAAAACGCACGTTATCACCGAGTCCGCGGGTGAAGCTCTCCAGGTCGATGACAATATCGGAGAGTTCGAAACGCCCGGCGATATAGCCGTAGACTTCTGTCTGCATATAGTGGTAAGGGTTCTTGTCGATCAGCAGAATCGAAAGGTGTGTTTGTCGGGCAAGCAGTTCGGCGGCGCGCAATCCGCCGTAACCGGCTCCGACGATGATGACTTTTGATGATTTCATGAAAGTTCGCTCTTTTTGTCACTATATCGGATTTTCAAATCGGATGATTGAGTCGATCCGGCTTTTGCAGAGGGCTATTATCGTTTTGTTAACACTTCTTTGATTATAATGTTTCCTTCCGGATTTCCCGAAAAAGAGTTCCCTTGAATCTTTGCTTATTATTGACATAAGTCAATGAAATATCCTCGAAAAAAGCGTATAGTTTGTTTCGGGTAGACAGACAGGAGTGTCATGTACGAGTTCGTAATTTTTACACACATTACTGCTGCGGCGACGTGGATCGGCGGGTCTATGTTGCTATTTGTCCTGGGGCTTACCCTCAGGGACAAGGAGGCACAAAAGATCGTATATTTTTATATCGGTCCTCTATACGGCTACTTTGAGACTGTGGTGCTGATAATACTCCTCCTGACCGGAGGCTATATGTATGTCGTAAACGGTTTTCATGACAATCCTGAAAAGTTTACCTACGAACTGGGGTACTACATGCATATCAAGATCGCGCTGGTCGCGTTGATCACGATTGCAACAGTAGTACACATGTTCGTTTCTCTCAAAAGCAACGGCAGGGATAAAACGCTCAAAGAGAAGATTCTGGCGCGCGGCAGTTCACTGCTGATCTTTTTTCTGAACTTCGTCATTTTATGGCTGGCGATTCAGATACGCGACTATTTATAAGCTGATACTACAAGAAAAAGAAGAGGGGGAAAATCCAATGACAGATCTCGATATCGATACACTCGAAATACCTGAAGAGGCGAAAACGTTTCAACCCGAGGGCGCGACGGTGCCGTTTTATGAATTTCCCGTCAAAGAGGGGAGGGTGATTGCGTTTGATACTTCCGAGTGCGGACCGCCGGAACCGATGGTCAATGCGATGATTGCACTGCAAAATGTCGATGACAAAACGGCGGTTTTGATGATCAACCACAAAAAACCGATGGGATTACTCGACAAGATCGGTGATAAATACCGTATTGAGACGGCGAAAACGGCTGACGGAAAAATCAAACTGCTGTTTACCTACAAGAAGGGAGCAAGTGAAACTGCCGATCTGAGCGATACAAGTTGTCACGGGTAAGGAATGGGTAAACAACTGGCAACGGAGATGGCGCCGCCGTTTAATCTGGTGGCGCACTTCATGATAGCGGGCGCGTTTTTCTATATGTTTGCATCATTCGCGCTGCCGTTTTATGCAGGTGAATTGAGCGGTTTTTTTGTCTCTTCCAAACTGGCGGCATTGTTGCATCTCTATCTGCTCGGTTTTGTCATGATGATTATCTTCGGCGCGATGTATCAGCTGGTGCCCGTGATTTTGGAGATACCGCTCTTTTCGAAAGATTTCGCCTATATTCAGTTCTACCTCTACGTGGTCGGATTGTTGCTGATGGTTTACGGCTTCGGCGTCGAAGGTGCGATAGACGTACTTCCGTACGGTGCGATGCTGGTATATGCTTCGATGCTGATCTTTTCGGTCAATATTTTGCTCACCTATCGCAATATTGAAACTTGGAACATCTCGGCAAAATATATTTTCGTGTCGAATATCTTTTTGCTGATCGCGGTAACACTCGGGTTGGTTGCCGCATTCAATTTGGTCTACGGTTTTCTCGAAACGGATATGCTGCGTATTGTTAACGCGCATATGGCGGGTGTGTTGACGGGATATGTGATGATGACCGTGATGGGAGTGAGTATCGTGCTGCTTCCGATGTTTTCACTTGCGCACGGTTTTGACGAGCGTCCCGTCTCAGTGGGGTTTTATGTCGTGACTTTTGCAACCGCGGCCTATCTTGCCGGCGCGCTTGCGGGTATTTCGGTGCTCGAGACGGCTGGAACGGCGGGGATGATCATCGCTTTGCTTCTGTTTATCTGGCAGGTGTGGATCATTTTCAAAAAGCGGGTACGTAAGCAAAACGACTACTGGGCAAAAAATGTGATCGCGTCGTTTCTCTTTCTGGTCGTTTCGCTGATCTCGTTTGCGGCGGCGTATCTGACGGGGAACACGCAAGTAGGGATGTTCGGCGGCTATCTTTTCTTTTTCGGGTTTCTGGCGTTTTTGATCGTCGGGCATATTTACAAAATTTTGCCGTTTCTGGTCTGGTATCAGCGTTATTCGCCGCTGGTGGGCAAGCAAAAAGTTCCGATGCTTCATGAGATGGTTGTCGGGAAGATTGCGGACGGTCAGTTTTGGGTGACGTTTGCGGGGACGGTTGTAAGCGCGGCGGGGATTTTGTTTGCTTCGGCGTTTTTGTTTATTACCGGGACGGTAGTGATGGCGGTGAGTGTTTTTCTGGTGCTTTATAATATCTATTATAC
>WGAE01000085.1 GCA_015489185.1 Campylobacterales bacterium | reverse complement strand
CCAGTCCGATGCCGTCCACCGGCAGCGACGCGAGGGAAAAGGCGATGTCGGGGTTACCCAGATTCATCATGATCTCGGTTTTGGTTTTGGGGAGTTTGGAGAGGTCGGTTTCGACGATCTCGTAGTCGAGCTTCCCTTCATAGACATACCCCGTCTCCCCGTCCGCACAGTCGACCGTCACCTCCTGCCCGTCGTTGAGCACTTCGGTCGCGTTGTCCGCGCCGACCACCGCCGGAATGCCCAGCTCTCTGGAGACGATCGCCGCATGACAGGTACGTCCGCCGCGGTTGGTGACGATCGCAGCCGCCGTTTTCATGACCGGCTCCCAGTCGGGGGTCGTCGTATCCGCCACGAGCACTTCGCCCGGTTTGAACTCGCTCAGATGCGAAACATCGGGAATGTAGTGCACCTTTCCCGCGCCGATCTTCGTACCGACCGCACGTCCGGTCACCAGCACCTTACCCTTCTCTTTGAGATGGTACATCTTCAGCACATTGCCCTTTTTCTGCGACTCGACCGTTTCGGGACGCGCCTGCACCATATAGAGGAGTCCGTCTTCGCCGTCTTTCGCCCACTCCATATCCATCGGCTTGTGATAGCCCGCTTTTTGGGAGTAGTGGTTCTCGACCTTGATCGCGTAATCCGCCAGTACCATCACATCGTCGTCGGTGATGCTGAAGTGCGCACGCTCCTCCTCAGTTGTTGGAATATTTTCGGTATATTCGACGGCAATGTTGTCGGTATTAAGCGTGTCGGTAAAGATCATCTTGAGCTGTTTTTTGCCCAGACGCCGCTTGAGCACCGCACGGTATCCCTTGTTGAAGGTCGGTTTGTGGACATAGAAGCTGTCGGGGTCGATCGTCCCCTGTACGACATTTTCACCCAGTCCCCAGGTCGCGTTGATAAAGACGACATCGCGGAAGCCGGTCTCGGTATCGAGGCTGAACATGACGCCACTACTGCCGATGTCGGAGCGCACCATCTTCATGACGACGACACTCAGATAGACCTTCGCCCAGTCGAAGCCGTTGTCATGCTTGTAGTGGAGGCTGCGGTCGGTGAAGTTGGAGGCGAGACAGCGCTTGTAGGCATCCAGCAGCGCATCGTCCCCTTTGATATTGAGATAGGTATCGTTCTGTCCGGCAAACGAAGCCTCGGGGGAGTCTTCCGCCGTCGCCGAGCTTCTGACCGCCAGCGAGAGATTTTCACCGTACTCTTTCTGAAGCGCATGATACCCCTCCAGAATCGCCGCTTTCAGATCCTCCGGAATCTCACACTCCCAGATGATCTTTCGGCACGCGGCACCCCGCTTTTGCAGCTCCTCGACATTGTCGTAATCGAGGTCGTCAAGCAGCGCATGCAGCTTCTCCCAGGCACCGTTGGCATCAAGCACGTGACGATACGCCGTCGCCGTCACGGCAAACCCGTTGGGCACCCGCACCCCCTCGCCCGTCAGATTTTGGAACATCTCTCCCAGGGAGGCGTTTTTGCCTCCCACTTCGGCGACATCTTCGATGCCGATCTCTTTGAACCATTTGACATATTCCCCGTGCATAATTGCTCCTTCAAAAAATTATCGCTGTTGATATTATAGAGAATTTCACGATATCAGTCTGTTTGACAGCTAACAGAATAAATACTCTATCAAAACTTACATCTGTTCGAAAAGGGAAAAAATAATATTTCAAAATGAAATTTATATGGCCACTTGGTAAATTTTTTGTTATCATTTAGATGCAAGGAGCAACTTTATGAAGATACGGGAACAGATAGAGATTGTGCGGGTGAATATTGATATTATCAAAACAAAACTGATGTTTTTTGTCGGATTGGTCGGAGGTGATGTACTTTTATTGACCAATTATGATAAAATACACCAGTTTTTCGGAAAATATTTAATACTTTTCGTGTTTAATATACTGGGAATTTATGCAGTAATCGGTGTCGTTTTCAATTTAACGGAATTGAATCAGAAAAAACTGGAATTGGAGGAGTTATCATGAACTTCGATGTGGTTTACTATTCGATCGTGTTCATGCTTGTAGTCGGTACGGCAGTAGGATGGTACCTGCACAAGCACGATATTCGGCTTCCTTTTTTATAGTTTGGAAGCCGGCAAGCAATATTGCCGCTTCCGGTAGTCAGACTTCACCTCTTCGGCGAGAGACTTAAAGCCAGATTTTCTCTCCCTCTTTAACGATATGCGCTTTTTTCTCCAGTTTTTCATGAATCACGTCGCGAAAGACTTCCTGCACATCTTTCTCCCCGTGTACCAGAAAAATCTTGTTCAGCTTTTCGAAATCTTTGATCCACTCCAGCAGTTCACTCTGATCCGCATGGGCGGAAAATCCGCTAATCGAGTGTACGCGGGCGTTGACGACGATCTCTTCATGATAGATTTTGACCGTTTTCGCTCCCTCGATCATCCTTCTGCCAAGCGTACCTCTCGCCTGGTAGCCGACGAAGAGTACCGCATTTTTGGGGTTCCAGATACGGTTTTTGAAGTGGTGCAGGATGCGCCCTCCGGTACACATGCCGCTGCCGGCGATGATGATGCAGCCGTTTTCGTCGTTGATCTTTTTCGATTCGTCGGGTGTGAGCGTATAGTGCACGTACGGAAATTCGAAGATCGATCCGTCGCGTTTGAGGTAGTCGTTGCAGCATTTGCTGAGCTCTTCATGATAGCTGTCGTAGAGTCTGGTCGCACGGATCGCCATCGGTGAGTCTAGGTAGATCTTGCAGGGCGGCAATGTTTTGTTGTCGTACATCGTTTTGAGGATACAGAGTATCTCCTGCGTACGCTCGATGGCGAAAGAGGGAATCAGCACATTGCCCTGACTCAGCAGCGTATCGGTGATGATCTGTTTGAACTCCTCTTCACTCTGTTTGATCCCTTCATGATTGCGGTCGCCGTATGTCGACTCTATGTAGAGGGTATCGGCCTGCTTTATCGTGTCGGGTACCGGCATGACCATGTCGTTGTGATTACCCAGATCGCCGCTGAAGACGATCGTCTTCTTTTCACCGTTCTCTGTGTAATGAATCTCGATGATCGCAGAGTCAAGGATATGCCCGGCGTTGTGAAAGACGGCGGTCACATCTTTACCCAGCGTGATCTCCTCCTCATATTTGGCGTAGACCAGCGGAAGATTGTAGACGTCATAAACATCGTCGACCGTATAGAGCGGGGCTTTAACCTTATCCTCTTTCCCGCGGCGCTGCGCCTTTTTGAATCGTGTACGGTAATCCTCTTCCATCAGATGGGCACTGTCAAGCAGCACCACCTCCGCCAGATCGAGGGTCGAGTGCAGTGTGATGATACGCCCATGAAACCCCTCCTTGACCAGTTTGGGAATCCGTCCCACATGATCTAGATGCGCATGGGTGATGAGCAGCATATCCACCTCTTTGGGATCAAACCCGAAGGGTTGATAGTTTTTGTGTTCTTCATGCCCCTGAAACATCCCGCAGTCGACCATGATCTTCAAGCCGTTCTCGAGCTGCAGCAGGTGACACGAACCGGTCACGACCTCAGCCGCGCCAAAAGATTGTACTAATGCCATTTTATTTCCTTTACCTCAGTAGATGTGTACTCTACATAGAGAGGCTGATCTCAAACGGCTTCACGGTGGGTACCCCGAAATCCGTGCCGGATTTCGACCCTTCCGCTGCAGATGTTGTTCGATCATCCTCTCTGTGCAGAGTACACGCTTAAATCCAAAACGCCCACCCTATTGTTCCCACGCCCAGAAGCATGACAACCAGTGCCGAGCGAAAACTCTTTTTCATACCGCCAAACCAGAGTGCATAGACCGCTTTGAGAACATTGTTACTTCCTGCAGCGATCATGATCGCCGAAAGAATCTGCGTCTGTGTCACACTGT
>WGAE01000084.1 GCA_015489185.1 Campylobacterales bacterium | reverse complement strand
GAGAGCATCACCGTCACACAGATCGGTCAGGTGTTGAAAGAGCGGAACGAAACGCTGGATCGACAATACCAAAGCGTCGCTTCCGAGATTCTGGACTTCATCCATGCTAAGCGTCTTGCCAAAAAAGAGGCGCTGGAGGTAAATCAAACAGAGTCGCTGCACAAGCCGTTTGTCTCCCACTGTCCGACACCGTCCAAAAAGCCGCCTGAAACACCGGTGCAAAAAAGAGTTGCCAAAACTGATTCTGCCAAAAAAACGCTCCAAAAAGAGAAATCGGTACATACAAGACCGAAGCTTGCGATTATTATGGATGATGTACGAAACGAAGAGGAGGGGGAGATGATCAAACAGATTCCCTTTCCCGTCACCCCTTCAATCTTCCCGCCGACAAGCGATCATCCCTACACGCAGGATGTGGCGCAGATGTTTCGCATCTATATGGTGCACCTGCCGATGGAGGCGTTTCATTTCGGTGCGCCGGAAGAGGATACACTTCTGGTCGATGACAGCTTCGAGACGATCGATGCAAAGATTGCCCGTATCAAACGCTATTTTCCGAGACTCTTTGCGATTAACAACCATACCGGAAGTAAATTTACCTCCGATGCGGATGCAATGGACAGACTCTTTTGCGCGTTGCAAAAGTACGGGATCCGTTTTATCGACAGCCGCACGGCGGTAACGACCAAAGCGCGGTTGATGGCGAAACTGCACCGCTGCAGGGTGCTGGAGCGCAACGTTTTTCTGGATAACGACGACTCCGTTTCTTCGGTGCTTGCACAGCTCAAAGAGGCGGTGCGATATGCCAGGGAACACGGCACGGCGATTGCGATTTGCCATCCAAAAGATACGACGTTTCAGGCGCTGATGCATGCCGGAGCAATATTGAAAGGTGTCGATGTCGTCACGGTCGACAAACTTTATTGATATGGCTAATATACGAGAACTTCAAAAACTGCCCGAAGCACTGGAGATTTTGCCCGATCCACCGCAAACGCTTTGGTATCGGGGCAACGAAGCATTGTTAAAACGTCCCGCGGTATCGATTGTCGGTACACGCCGCCCCTCCGCCTATACCAAAGAGATGACCTACCTGCTCGCACAGAAATTTGCTTCGATCGGGTATGCGGTTGTCAGCGGTGCGGCGATGGGGGTGGATGCGATGGCGCACAGGGGCGCTTTTCCGCATACGATCGCCGTAACGGCAAACGGTCTGGATATTCTCTATCCCAAAGTCAATGCGAAGCTGATCGGAGAGATTTACCAAAGAGGACTGGCGCTGAGCGAATACGAAGCCGGTACACGTGCGACACGTTACAGCTTTGTGGTGCGTAACCGTATTGTCGTTGCGCTGGGAGCGTTTTTGATCATAACCGAAGCGGATGAAAACAGCGGTACGATGCGCAGTGCCGAAATCGCGCTGGAGCTTGGCAAACCGATCTATGTGCTGCCGCAGCGGCTGGGGGATAGTGCGGGGACATGGAAACTGCTTCATGAAGGTAACGCGGAGTTGATTACGGATATCGACCGGTTTGTCGCACGTTTCGGTACTTCCGAAAGCAGACTACAGCAAGAGGAGGATCCGTTGCTGGCGTTTTGTCAATCGATTCCGACTCTGGAAGAGGCGGTAGCGAAGTTTGGCGATCAGGTGTTCGCCTACGAACTGGAGGGGCTGATCACGATCAAAAATCTGAAGGTCTATCCCTCATGAAGTATGCAGCGATCGATGTAGGACTCAAACGTATCGGTGTGGCGGTCAGCGACGGCAAAGTCGTCTTCCCGCTGGAGGCGATTTTACGACGCAACCGTGAACAGGCGGCGCACGATGTCGATGCCTTTTTACAAACGTGGGAGGTAGAGACATTGGTCGTGGGACTCCCCAAAGGGGGAGAGAGCGAGGCGGAGATGACACGCCGGATTCGACATTTTGTCTCATTGCTTACTTTTTCGGGGGAGATCGTCTATCAGGATGAGTACGGCACCTCTTACGAAGCGGCGGAGCGTATGCGCGGGGTGACACGCAACAGACGCGACGGTAAACTTGACTCCATCGCGGCGCAGATCATTCTGGAGCGTTATTTGTCATGAATTCCCGTTTGCTGGTGGCGTTTCAGTTTTTGCTTGTCGGCGCGATTTTGATTCCCAAACCGCATGCGACGACTTTCTGCTCGTTTTGGTGGCTTTTTCTGATCTTAAGTGGCGGCATGACCTGGTGGACGTTTCGGCATAATCGTTTCGGCAACTTTAACATTGTTCCAGAGATCAAACCAAAAGCGCAACTGGTTACGACCGGTCCCTACCGTTATGTCCGTCATCCGATGTACAGCGCGCTGCTGCTTGCCGCGGCGGGGGTTGTCTGCTATCGTTCACACTGGTTTAATTGGCTCTTGTTTGTGTTATTGGCACTCGTGCTCTATCTGAAAGCATCCAAAGAGGAG
>WGAE01000083.1 GCA_015489185.1 Campylobacterales bacterium | reverse complement strand
GTACATGTAAAGTATTACCTAAGTATTAGCTAAAAGAAAAGACAATACTCATTTGTAGAAAATAATTATTAAGAAACAAGTTATTTATTTTATGGTATGCTTCTTCTTATGAAGAAATTTGTATTGACCCTTTTACTCTCGGCATTTGTCTTTATCGTGGTACATGACTATATTATCAACCATGTCGATAACGATACACAGACGGAACTTGTCTATCTGGAAAGCGGTCATATCGATACGGAGATGCTGTGTGATATCTCCAAACTGCATCACCATCTTCATGAATCATTCATCGGTACCGCATATTTCAGTGAGTTCTTGCTCAACGATACCGTCTGTAAAACATTTGTCCAAAACTACACACCGACTTTTACCCCGTTCGATCTCTCCCATACCCTCTATCGACCTCCTATAGCCTAGACCTTTCTCTCACTTTTTACATTAAAAAAATCCAATTCGGAGGTCTATCATGCACTATCTATTACTACTATTGTCTATTGTGACGCTATCCCTGTTTGCGGATGATTCATCAATGCAAATCTCCCCCAGAGAGTGTTTAAAGGCACGCTACTCCAATACTTTCGGAGGGACGATGCTTTCCAGATCCAGGATGCACAATAAGCTTGAAAAAAAGAGTGAAGCACAACTTCCCCACACGGCAGAAGAGGCACTCAAAAAGATTCAAAGCACTTACAAAACACTACAAATAAAAAAAATTGAGTTTATTATCCGCAATTGCAAGGGGTACTATCTGGGACGTAGCCAAAACGCACACTACTATTTTGACCCAATCACACTCAAACTGATCCAAAACAGAGGACGTAAACAATGACAAAAGCCGTTTTACCGCTGCTATGTGCCACACTGCTCGGCGCACAAACAGTCGATTTGAACAAACTCATCTCCTATGTACGCGTACACCATCCCAAATATAAATCGATGGAAGAGGAGAGCCTTGCGCTCAATGCCCGCATTCAGGCAGAGTACGCCGTACCCGCCGCTTCACTCTCACTCGGTATCGCCGATGCCAAACCCGATAAGGAAAAGAGCGGTACCGAATACAGTGCGGGACTTTCAACCCTGATCGATCTGGCAAATACCAGAGGTCTGGAGCTTGAAAGCGCCGATTTGCAAAATGAAGCGACCCTGCTGCAAAAGCAAAAAGCGCTCTTTGCATTCGGCAATCGTCTGCGTGATCTCTACCACCAAAGCTGTCTCGACAAAAAAGAGCTGGAGATTCTTCAAACCGTACTTGCGGCGTTTAACAGTCTCTATCTTAAAAAACAGAAAGCCTACAAATATCATGAAATCTCCAAAAAAGAGTTGCTGCAACTTGAACTGGAAAAGAAGCTACTTGAGCAGAAAGTATCTGCACAAAAAAACGCTTATGCCATCTCAAGAGAGTCACTTTTGAATCTTGCCGCTTTGCCGCATCAAAAAGAGAGCAGTCTGGAGTGTCGCGATCTCTATCCGATAACAGCGCGCATCGATATCGACAACAAACCTTTTATATTGACAAATCTCGCCTATGAAAAAGAGATGGAGAGTCTCGACAAAAAGTACCGTCGTTACCAAAAACGGTTGGAACCGGTCGAAGTTTCGGTCACTTATGACGATGAGATAGATACCAGACGCGTCGGCGCAGGTGTTTCTATACCGTTAAGCTTCACTTCACCCAGAAACGAACAGAGCCGTATCTACCTGATGCATCAAAAAGAGATGCGCAAACTCGACCACCATGACCGCCTGTTGCAAAAGAGCGCCAAAGTCAAAGAGCTGGAAGCGCAACTTGAAAACGACTACCGGCAAATCGTCGCCCTGCAGGAAAATATCGCAACTTACCAAAACCAACTGATGCCGTTGATAGAAAAGAGTTTCCAGATGGGTGAGAGTTCTGTCATCGAATACTTGATGGGGCGCCGTAAACTGCTCGATATCTCGTCAGAGCTCATACAAACCCAAAAACATTACTACCACAGACTCTTTAGTCTCTATACTTTGATCGAAACGGAGAAATAACCATGAAAAAACTACTATTTATCACCTTGATACCATTCATAATACATGCCAAAGAGATCACCCTCTCCCCTCAGGAGATAGCGACCTGGGGTATCAAAGAAGCCACACCTCAATCTGTCTCATCCGTGCCGCTCGGCTCTTTTATCGTAGAGGTTACCACGCCGCCCACCCTGATACAGACCATTTCACTCCCTTTTGAAGCACAGGTCGTTTCACTCAACACCGCGCTTTACCAAAAGGTCAAAAAAGGAGATCTGCTGGCGGAAGTGACCGGTACGGAGTGGATCAGCGCGCAAAAAGCGGCAATCTCAGACGCGATCGAACTGCGCCACCACACCCACACGGCAGAGCGCAAAAACAAACTTTGCAAAGAGGAGATCATTCCCAAAAAAGAGTGTATCGCCGCCAATGCGGAACTACGTACCGATAAAATCAAAGTCGCCGCTTCCAAGGCGCTTTTGAAGAGTTACGGCGCCACGCCGCAAATGATCCAAAACCTCTTTACAAATCTCAAAATCTATCCGACCATTCCGATCATCAGCCCGTGTGAGGGGACGATCATCGCTTTAAATGCTTCTCCCGGAAAGAGTACCGCCCCCTCTTCCGCACTCTTTGTGATTCAGAAGAAGGGAGCCTACTGGCTGGAGAGCGACTTGCCTCTGGATAAGACAAAAATGCTTAAAGAAAACGAAGCGGTTCTTCTCAATATCGAGGGCAAGCAGTACAAAAGCAATGTCATCCAGATCGCCCCGGTTCTCAACCAGCAAAACCAGACAAGACATATCCGTCTGAGCATTTCTGAACAGAGCGATCTTTTACCGGGGCTTAGAACCAACGCCACACTGATTTTACAAAAAGAGGCGCTGAAACTCCCGCAAAAATCGGTCATCAAATATGACGGAAAGCACACCGTTTTTATCAAAAAAGGGGACAAGTTTGTCAATATCCCGGTGAACATTTTGGGAGAAGACAGTACGTATTACTATGTGAAACCGACCCCCGAACTTCAAAACGCGAACGTTGTGACAACCGCCGTCGCGGTTCTGAAAAACATGCTGGGAGCACACGATGAATAAGCTGATCAAAGCCGCGCTGTCACAGCGACTTTTTGTCATGATCCTGGCGCTGGTGATTTTGGGATTTGGTATCAAAGCCTACCGTGAACTGCCGGTCGACGCGTTTCCGGATATCTCCCCGACACAGGTCAAGATTATCCTCAAATCCGAAGGGATGACACCCTCGGAGATGGAATCGCGTGTTACGATTCCGATCGAGATGAAGATGGTCGGTATACCTCATGAAAAGATCATGCGTTCTGTCTCCAAATACGGTCTGTGTGATATTACAATCGATTTTGAAGAGGGAACCGACATCTACTGGGCGAGACAACAGGTCAACGAACGCCTGAACGATATCAAAGAGGAGCTTCCCAAAAATCTTACGGGAGGTCTGGCGCCTATCAGCACACCTTTGAGTGATATCTTGATGTTTACGATCGAATCGGACACACTCACCCTGATGCAAAAACGGGAACTCCTTGACTGGGTAATCGCACCGAAAATCAGATCTATCAGCGGTGTCGCGGAGGTCAACGCACTTGGCGGAAAAGTGAAAACCTATGAAGTGGTACCCGATCTTAAAAAGATGCGAACCTACAAAATTTCGCTGGACGATATCTTTCGTACACTCGAAAAGAACAACCAAAACGACGGTGCCGGTCGTGTTACGCAAGGAGTCGAAAGCATCCTGATACGCAGTGTCGGAAGACTTAAGAACCTTGAAGATATCAAAGCGTTGCCTGTCGCCAACATCGACGGCAAAGTGATTACGATCGCCGATGTCGCGCAGGTGCATATCGGACATCTTACCCGCGCCGGTTTTGTCACCAAAGACGGCAAAGGCGAAGCGGTAGAGGGACTGGTACTGGGTCTGAAGGGAATCAATACGACCGTTGTACTTAACAAAGTCAAAGAGGAGTTGCAAAAACTCCAGAAGAGCCTGCCTGAAGGCACGACTATCGATATCTTCTATGACCGCTCCAATCTCGTCAACCTTGCAACCTATACGGTCAAAAAGGCGCTGGTCGAAGCGGTGGTTTTGATTGTCGTCGTACTGCTTCTGATGCTGGGCAATTTCGCTTCCGCCTTCAGCGTGGCGCTGATTTTGCCGTTTGCGTTGCTTATGAGCTTTATCGCGATGCAATATTTCGGATTGACCGCAAATCTCATGAGTCTGGGAGGTCTGGCAATCGCCATCGGTATTCTCGTCGATTCTGCGGTCGTCATGGTCGAACATATCACCGCTGAGCTTGGAAATCCGAAAAACGAACATGAAAGCAAACTGGAGATCATCTACCATGCCGCGACGGAGATGGCTCCCTCCATCGTCACCGGTGTTCTGATCATCATCATCGTCTTTATGCCGCTTCTCTCGCTGGAGGGACTGGAAGGAAAACTCTTCAAACCGGTGGCACTGAGTATCGTCTTTGCACTCTTCAGTTCCCTGATACTCGCACTTACACTCATTCCGGTACTCAGCTCCTTTATCCTCAAAAAGCGTGAAGACAAAGAGTCCTTTATCATGAAGCAGCTGCTTCGATGGTACAAACCGATACTCGATTTCAGCATCAGACACGGCAAACTGATCATCGCTTCGGTGCTGATGCTCTTTGTCTGGTCGCTCTATCTCGCGGCAAATACCGGGAAAACCTTTATGCCGACGAT
>WGAE01000082.1 GCA_015489185.1 Campylobacterales bacterium | reverse complement strand
GATGAAGCCTACAAACCCTATTTTGAAAAGCGGCGTACGATCGAGGGATTGTTCGATTTTCTGCATGCGCTTTTCGGTATTGCGTTTGTCGAAGTCGATACGCCGGTCTGGCACGAAAGTGTCGAAGTTTACGATCTTGAGATCGACGGGAAAAAGCGGGCACGCCTTTATCTGGATCTGGAAAACCGTAAAGGCAAACGGGGTGGCGCCTGGATGAACGACTGGGTAACCCATCATGAAACGCTTGAAGGTGAGCGGGTGCTGCCGATCGCCTTTATCGTCGCCAATTTTGCTCCCGCGACGGATACGATTCCATCTTTATTGCGCCCGGATGATGTTGTGACACTCTTTCATGAGATGGGACATGCCTTACATCATATGCTCAGCACGGTCAAAGAGCCTGCCGTCAGCGGAATCAACGGGGTCGAGTGGGACGCGGTGGAGTTTCCAAGCCAGTTTTTGGAAAATTTTGCCTACGAAAAGGCGGTATTGCAGCGGTTTGCAAAACATTACGAGACAAATGAACCCCTGCCGGAGGCGATGATCGACAAACTCAAAAACGCCAAAAATTTCCA
Source organism: Campylobacterales bacterium (assembly GCA_015489185.1). Classification (GTDB taxonomy): domain Bacteria; phylum Campylobacterota; class Campylobacteria; order Campylobacterales; family QNZT01; genus QNZT01. Next base: position 4,469 of record WGAE01000082.1, on the reverse strand, counting down.
GTCTGCGATGGCGACGCTCAGACAGGTCGAATTTGCGCTTTTCGATATGAAAATCCATATGGGCAGATACGATGCGAAAGAGGTACAGCGTATACTGGATGAGGTACGCGAAGAGGTTGCGGTCGTTAAACCGCCCGCGTATAACCGCTTTCAGTGGGGCTTCAGCCATATCTTTGCGGGCGGATACAGTGCGGGGTATTACAGTTACAAATGGGCTGAGGTGCTGAGTGCGGATGCCTTTTTTCACTTTGTCGATCAGGGGATCTTCAGTGAGAATGTCGCGGGTGCCTATCTGAGAGAGGTGCTCGAAAAGGGCGGAAGCCGCGACGCGATGGAGAGTTTTGTTGCCTTTTTGGGAAGAGAACCGGATCCCGAAGCGTTGCTGCGACTTTGCGGGATCGATTCCGGGGTATAAGTCAGAGGTTTGCGGCTAATGCCCGCTTCTCTTTGTGCAGCAGTGTAACGAAGGTCTCGAAAGGAACAGGCTTACTGAAGTAAAATCCCTGGTAACTTTGGCAATTGTTCTCCTGTAAAAACGCCAGTTGTTCCAGATTTTCAACCCCTTCCGCAACAATTTTGCAGCTGAGGTTGTTTGAAAGCTGGATAATCGTCGAAGTCAGCAGTCTGTCACGCTGATCCTCCTCCAGGTTCATAATAAACGCACGGTCGATTTTGATCGTATCGATCGGAAGTTTTTTCAGATATCGCAGTGATGAATAACCCGTTCCGAAATCATCCAGAGAAATCGTAATACCCATCTCTTTGATTCGTTCCATCTTTTCGACCATTGCATCGAGATTTGCGACGAAGATGCCTTCCGTTAGTTCAAATTCGAGCCAGCTGGTATCGATCTGCACCAGTTCGACGATCTTTTCGACCTTTGAGACGAAATAGGGGTCATTAAACTGCAGCGGGCTGATATTGATTGAAATACGTTTGAATGTTTCGGGTATATCAGGATCGTTTTGCAACAGGCGTATTTTGTGGCACACCTCTTCCAAAAGCCACTCACCGATTTCGACGATCAGGTTCATCTCTTCGGCGACCGGAATGAATTTTGCGGGCGAAATCGCACCTTTTTGAGGGTGGTTCCACCTCATGAGTGCTTCGGCACCGATGATCGTTTCATTTTCAATATCGACCTGCGGCTGATAGACAAGATCAAACGCACGGTTTCGCACCGCCTCTTTGAGCGCCTGTTTGAGACTAAGCTCCTCCTCCCGGAGCAGACGCAGCGTATGGGTATAAAATTTGAAATGGACGGCGGGATCTTTTTTCGCTTCGTACATCGCCATATCGGCGTGTTTGATCAAATCTTCCGGTTCTTCTCCGTCCACGCCGTAGATTGCCGTACCGATACTGGCGGAAATATGGGCAATCTTACCGTCGATACTGAAGGGTTCATGAATAAGTGTCAAAATCCTATCCACGGTTGCAAGCACGGCGTTTTGAACCATCTGTCTGTTAAGGTTTCCATGAATCAAAATAAATTCATCTCCGCCGATACGTGCCAGAAAATCGTCCGGTTTGAGCACGGCACGGATACGGTTTGCGACCAGTTGCAACAGTTTGTCACCGACACTGTGTCCGTAGGTGTCGTTGACATCTTTAAACTTATCCAGGTCGAAAAAGGTGACGGCACAGAGACGGTTCGTGCTTCGTGCTTCTTCAATCTTCACTTTGAGTGTGGTTTTGAGCATTTGACGGTTTGGCAGACCTGTAACATGGTCGTAGAAAGCCAGATGTCTGATTTTTTGCTGGGTTTTGACATGTTCGGTGATATCGATACAGTAGCCGATATAGCTGTTTGCCCGATTTTCCGTTGTAGCCGGGGCGATTACCAGATGAAAGTGTTTTTCCTCGCCGTCACGGGTGTGAATCTTGACCTCAGTTTCGAGCGGCGTATGGGTATCGGTCTGAAAACGGGCGAGCAACTGTAATATTTCTGTATAGGTTTTATCGTTCAATAATGTACGAGGTGTAACCGATCCGTTCATGAACGCATTTTCGGTATATCCGAGAAGTTTGACCACATTGGGAGAAATGTACTCAAATTTGTCACGTATGACTTTAAAATGTATTACGGGACCTTGATGGAGGAGATAATCGCGCTCTTTTCTAAAGCTGGCATCGACCTTCTTTTCACGTTCGATAACAGAGAGCAGGTGTCGTAATGCAGACGGCGCCGGTTTTCCGGTGGTGTAAACGCTTTGGTTATTCGTTGTAAAGGATATGACGGCATGACTGAGCATTTGGTTCTCTTTGTCGCTCAGGCAGAAGAGTGTATCCAAATATGCGATACCGGGTGATGTGTTTTTGAGAAAGTTTTTGGTTGCATAGGTGAACGTGGAGCGATTTTGATCAACATGGTCTGTCCCGATAAAAGCAAAACGACATGCTTTGCCGCTTTGGATCGGCATGGAAATTCGGATTGATCCGTTGTCGGCTATTGCATGAAATCTATAGAGGCGTTCGCTATTTTCATCTCGGGTATACAATGCAAAACGGTGTGCTGTATCGGTAAAGCAGTTTATTGCCTCTTCTCCCAGGTAGTGACTCAGAAAATCTGCTGCAGGCATATGTTCAATCGTATGTATGAGATTTTCGGACGCTTCGGTAATATAAAAAGGTTCTCCCAGCGGGATATGTGAGGTGTGGCAACGGATATGCGGGTCGACATACTCCCCTTCAATCGAAACAGAGAGAATACCGCCTTCATGAAGTGCTTCGTTTGAAAGAAAAAGAGGGATGCGATCTTTTTTGTCACGAGGTACGATACCTCCCGCGATTTGCACCTCGTTTCGTTCCTCGCGCAGGGTTTTCAGCATCGCTTCGATATCGTACGTTCCGCCTTCACAAAAGAGCAGTACCGCGCGTGTTCGCGGATGAAGATGTGCGGCGAGTCTGAAACCGTCGATAACCGGATCGGTATGGTTGCACGGTATATGCAGGAGGTTGCATTTTGCATGTTTCCAGACAGTTACGAGAGCATGGATCGGTATATCTTCATCTTCCCATACGCCTGCGGACGGTATTCCTGCAAGTACTGCTTCAGGAAGAAGGGAAGTAATTTCGCATCGTATCGATTCCAGGATTTTTTTTGATAGATTTGACGGATAGAAGAGTTGTAGTAATATGGATTCAGATTTTTTAATCTCTTCAAGCGGCAGATCGGTGAGTGATTGCCGGGAAAAGTCGATTGTATAGTTTCGCATCGTAAACCTGTCCTCTCATGAAATAACTGGAGGAATATCGTTCGATACGAAAAATAGTTTAACTAACCGTGCAACTGTGCTGCAAGATCCTCAAGGGCGATTTCGAGTGCATCTCTGGTGTCGTAGAAGAAACCGGTGACACTGTTGTCGGTACCGTGGACGAAGATGGCATATTTGGCGACTTTAACTTCGTCGTTTTTGAGGGTGTCGACCCACTCAAGGCTGATCTGCGTCAGTTCGTCTCCGACCCCCGTTTCGACCATCGCGGCGGGATAGAGTCGTGCCACCTGATCCATCTGAAACGTTTTATCCTGAATTGTAAAAGTCATTTGAGTTCTCCCCAGTTGTTACCGATCGCGACCGAGCACTGCAGCGGGACGCGCAGCGAGTAGATATGTTCCATGATCTCCTGCGCCTCTTTGGCGAAATTTTCGGCGATGTCGTCTTTTGCCTCAAAGATCAGTTCGTCATGAATCTGCAGCAGCATGAAGCGCTCTTGCTTGTCGATCTTCTCTGCATGCAGGCGATTCATTGCCAGTTTGATGATATCCGCCGCCGATCCCTGAAAGACGGTGTTGACACTCTCGCGTTCAAATCCGGCTCTGGCAAAGGCGTTGGCGCTTTCGTAGTCGAAGTAGCGGCGTCTGCCAAGCAGCGTTTCGACATAGCCATGCTCTTTCGCAAAGGCTTTGATGCTCTCCAGATACTCCCGGACGGTCGGAAAGGAGGCGAAATACTTCTCGATGAAACTTTTGGCTTCGCTCTGGGAGACATGAATGGTCTGTGCCAGTTTGCGACTACCCATGCCGTAAAGGAGTCCGAAGTTGATACTCTTGGCGATACGCCGCATCTGCTGTGCCTGCGCTTCGCCGAAGATTTTGGCAGCCGTCTCAGCGTGGATATCTTTTCCTTCACGAAAGGCGCCCAGCAGCGCTTCATCCTGGCTGAAGTGCGCCAGCAATCGCAGTTCGATCTGCGAATAGTCGATGCCGATCAGTCTGAACCCCTCGCGTGCGACGAACCCTTCACGGATGCGTCGTCCGATCTCGCTCTTGACCGGAATATTTTGCAGATTGGGGTTTTTGGAGCTGAGGCGACCGGTAGCGGTGCCGGTTTGCAGAAAGGAGGTGTGCACACGGCTGTCGGGACTCCTCTTTGCGAGTTTCAGCAGCGGTTCGATGTAGGTGGAGCGCAGCTTGTAGATTTCGCGATATTCGAGGATTTTAGGGATGATTGGATGCGCTTCGTAAAGCT
>WGAE01000081.1 GCA_015489185.1 Campylobacterales bacterium | reverse complement strand
TTCATATTCAACACTTTTTTTACCTCTCTCCTCTCCCATTCCCTCTCAAAATATTATATAATATAGAAAAAAGTAATAATATTCAGGAGGTATGTTATGAAAACCATTAAAGGTCTTTTGTTCGATATCGGCGGTGTTTTGTATATAGGGGACAAGGTCATTCCAGGTGCGATAGAGACAATCAGCCTCCTGCAGAAAACCTATCCTATGCGTTTTGTCACCAACACCACCAGACGCACCCCGCAGACAATTCTTGCCAAATTGCAGAAGATGGGTTTCCCTGTCAAAGAGGAGCAACTCTTCACCGCACTCAACGCCACCAAAGATTATGTCAAAGCCCAAAACGGCACGGTCTATACGATCCTCACCGACGAAGCAGAGGCATACTTTGCTGAACTGACTTCTGACAAACCTGACTTCGTTGTTGTCGGAGATGCCTATACCAACTTTAACTATAGCCGCCTGAACAGAGCGTTTCGACATCTGAGCGAAGGGGCGAACCTCATCGCCGCCGCCAAAAATCGCTACTTCAAAGATGAAGACGGCAAACTTTCGATGGATGCGGGCGGTTTTATCGTCGCGCTGGAGTACGCCACCGACACCAAAGCCCTCCTCATCGGCAAGCCCAGCCGCGACTTTTTTCATCTGGCCGTCAAGTCGATGGGGCTCAAACCCGATGAAGTGCTCATGATCGGGGATGATATCGAGTCGGATATCAAAGGGGCGATGGACGCTGGACTGCGTGCGGCACTGGTCAAGACGGGGAAATTTCAACCCAAGGACCTCAACCGCGGCATCAAACCGGACGTCATTCTGCCTGATATAACTGCACTTCGTTCGGTATTGATGTAATAGTTGCAAAAATAAAGTTTATCAATTTAGCAGTCTGTTATCATTCAAAACAATGAAAAAAAGAAATTATGTAATTGGTTGCGGAGGCAGGATTTGAACCTACGACCTTCGGGTTATGAGCCCGACGAGCTACCAGACTGCTCTACTCCGCGATAAGATAAAGAAAGTGAAAGAGAAGATTCGTGGATGGGGTGGAGGGACTCGAACCCCCAATACACTGGACCAAAACCAGATGCCTTACCATTTGGCCACACCCCAGTAAACATCTCTGTCAAATTGGAGTGTGATTATAATCATTTTTTTCTTATTTGTCAAGGGTTTTTAGAAAATTTCTGTATAATTTTGCAAAAATTTTCGGAGGATGTATGCCTGCTATCGATCGTGTCAGGGAAGCTGTAGAGGAGATCAAAAAAGGGAATATCGTCATCATGATCGATGACGAGGACAGAGAGAATGAAGGGGATCTCGTCTATGCGGCAACCTTCTCCACTCCGCAAAAAGTCAATTTTTTGGCAAGTGAAGCGAAAGGGTTGATATGTGTGGCGTTGAGCAAGGGAATCGCACAGCGGCTCGATCTCGCTCCAATGGTCAAAGAGAACGATTCTTCATATGAGACTGCTTTTACCGTTTCGGTCGACGCTAAAGCGTGTACGACCGGAATCTCTGCGGCGGAACGGGATATGACGATCCGTCTGCTGGCAGACTATACGAGCAAACCGACCGATTTTGTCCGACCGGGACATATCTTCCCGTTGATCGCCAAAGAGGGAGGAACACTGGTACGTACCGGTCATACCGAAGGTTCGGTTGATCTGTGTAAAATGGCTGGAATCGCTGAAGCGGCGGTGATCTGTGAGATTATGAAAGAGGACGGTACAATGGCACGCCGTGACGACTTGGAGATCTTTGCGAAAAAACATAACCTCAAGATCGTCTATATCTCCGATATTGTCGAATACCGAATGCAGCACGAATCGTTGATTCAGGTAGTCGCCGAATCGAATACAGACTTCATGAACATTCCCGCACGACGTATCGATTTTCTGGATCACAACGAAAACCATCATGTCGCCTGGCTTTTTAAAAACAATGGGCGAAAACTGCAAAATGTGCGCTTTCATAATATCGGAACCGACCTGGAACTTTTCGCACACCATCGATACGAATCGATTCTCAAAAGTGTCGAGATTTTAAAAAAGGAAGGCGGAGCACTCGTTTTTTTGGAAAAAGCGACTAATGAAAACCCCTATATGAAAGAGTACGGTATCGGAGCACAAATTTTAAATTATCTCGGTTTCTCTGATATAAAACTGCTGGTAACGCAACGAAAAAGAGAGTTTGTTGGAATCAGTGGTTTTGGATTACATATAATCGAAGAGAGAGAGTTGTAAGAAAAGAGAGTAGAGAATACTCTCTGTTTGATCGCTTTACGCTACCTGATGGTCGCTTGGTTCCGTTTCCTGCGACAGGATTGCTTTCAGACTGCGAATCTTTTTGGCATATACTTCCATCTCCTGCTTGATGACGGCTTCTTCGAACTCATCATCCGCCCATTGCAGTTCACTTTTTTTATCTTTATATTTGCGCATGCAGTCTTCAAGCTCTTCATGGTAGAGCGCTCTTTTGACGGGATCAAGACTATTCATTTTACTCATCGGCATAACTCCTCTATATACACACTTCTGCCACGGATATGCACTTTTGCATACGCTACGATTTTTCCATGAAATCGTGAATAAATTGTGGAAAGCGGGAGTTCTTCCTGATAGAGTTCATAAACGTGGGGCAGATTTTCCACAATCCCCGAAACTAGCCATTCTTGTATCTCTCCATAACTCTCAAAGGCGTATCCAAGGGCATTCAGAAGCCTTTGGGTATAACTGTCGACGACCATCACTTCCTTGCCGCAGGCATAGCATAAAATCGAATCAGCCGTCTCTTCGCCGATCCCTTTTTGCCCAAGCAGCCACTCTCTTGTGACCTCTTTTTGAAACGTTTCAAAATCTCCGAAATCGTTGATAATATTTCTGCAAAGCTGCTGGAGACGTTTGGCTTTTGTGTTGTAAAATCCGCTCGGTTTGACCAGTGTCTGAAGCTGTTTTATGTCGGCATTCGCAAGGGCATTGAGACTGAGAAGATCTGCCTCTTTGAGATTTTCAAGCGATTTTTCCACTTTTTGCCATTTGGTCTGTTGTGTCAGAATGGCACCGGGGACAACTTCGAACGTAAGTGCGTTTGGCCACCAAAGCGGATGGCGCTCCTCTTTCAGCAACTCCAGCCGTTTCAAAGCATGTAACAATTCGTAACTATTCGCAATGCACATTTTCACTCCTTGAAGGCATGCTGTGAAATAAAGACTTCTCCTTCGTCATATGCTTTGATTTTAAAAGCGTCAATACATTTGCCCGCTTCGATTTCGAACAAGACCCCCTGCAAAATCCGTTTGCAGCGACCTGGCACGTCAAATTTACTCCCCACTCCGGTCAGAAAACGTTGCAACGGCTGTTTGGTATCCATCCCGATCACTCCGTCCCGACACCCCGTCAAACCGACATCGCTGACGTAAAAGGTTCCCTGATCAATCACAAGATCGTCGGTTCCCACATGGGTATGAGAACCGCAGATAGCACTCACTTTACCCTTCAGCAGTGCAAAAAGCGTATTTTTTTCACTGGTCGCTTCGGCATGAAAATCGATAAAAATATTTTTGTGCCCCGCTTCATGAAGTTCCGATACGATTGTCTCGATCATCGTAAAGGGATTGTCTACCATCGGCATCGTAAAATACCCCATCAGATTGATCACGACAAGTCTCTCTTCTCCCGCCTCCAGATAGGCGATTCCTTTCCCCGGGGCGCTTTTTGGATAGTTGACGGGGCGCAAGATATTTTCACTCTCCAGAAAAGGGATGATATCTTTTTTGTCCCAACTGTGATTGCCTCCGGTAAAAAGATCGACACCGGCATTGAACAGCTCTTTGGCATTCTTGCCGCTGAGTCCGAAACCGTGGCTGGCATTTTCTCCGTTGACAATGATAAGATCGGGGGCAAAATTCTCTCTGATTTTATCGATATGATATTTGAACATCGTTCTGCCGGGCTTTCCGACAATATCCGCAATATAGAGTATTTTCAAAAAAGATCCTTCAGATTCACAATGTTGCGATACAGCGGAAAAAGCGTTACTTTTCCCAAAAGTTTCGGGATTATATCACTTTTATGAGCAAAAACAAATGATCCCTCTACTATAATAATTCATTAATAAAAAAAGGCGGTTATCATGAAAGATCAAACCAAATTACTGCACGTAGGATACGAAAAAGATACCCAACGTACGATGGAAGTACCCATCTACCAATCTACCGCTTACGAATTTAAAAACGCAAAGCATGCGGCAAACCTGTTTGAACTCAAGGAACTGGGCAATATTTATACACGCCTGATGAATCCGACGACGGATGTTTTTGAAAAACGTTTTGCGGCACTTGAAGGAGGTGCCGCCGCAATCGCTACGGCAAGCGGTATGGCAGCGATCTTCAATACAATCGCAAATGTCGCGGAAGCGGGTGACAACATCATCTGCGCGAGCAAACTCTACGGCGGCACCGTCACGCTGACGGGACATACGATCAAACGTTTCGGTATCGAAGCACGCTATTTTGACGTGCATAAACCGGAGGAACTCGAGGCGCTTATCGATGAGAAAACCAAACTGATTCTTTTCGAAAGTATCACCAATCCGAGCATCGATGTTCCCGATTTCGAAGGGATCGTCAAGATTGCCGACAAGCACGGTATTTTGACCGCGGTGGACAATACCGTCGCCACACCGATACACTGCAAACCGTTCGAGCTCGGGTGTGATATCAGCATACACTCCGCGAGCAAATATACTACGGGACAGGGGCTGGCGATCGGCGGAATCATCGTGGAGCGCAACAATATCATCGATAAAATCAAGGGTAATCCACGATACTACCACTTCAACGAACCCGACGCCAGTTACCACGGTCTGGTCTACACCGACCTTCCTCTGCCGCCGTTTACACTCAGGGTACGGCTGGCACTTCTGCGGGATCTGGGCGCCGCACCGAGTCCTTTCAACAGCTGGCTCTTCATCCAGGGGCTGGAACACTTACCGCTTCGCATGAAACAGCACAGCCAAAGCGCACTGCAGATCGCACGTTTTCTCGAATCACATCCGAAAGTCAAAAAAGTCAACTATCCGGGACTTGAAAGCGATGTGAACTATCCCTATGCCCAAAAATATATCAAAGGGGGTTGTAGCGGTCTTTTGAGTTTTGAAGTGGAGAGCTACGACGAGGCGCTGAAAATTCTCGACAAAACCGAACTCTTTTCTCTCGTTGTCAATATCGGGGACAGCAAATCGATCATCACCCATCCGGCAAGCACAACCCATCAGCAACTCTCTCATGAAGAGTTGATCGCAGCCGGCGTACCGGAAGGGTTGATCCGGCTTAGCATAGGTCTGGAGGATCCCGAAGATCTGATCGCGGATCTCAAAACGGCATTAGAGGGCTAATTGAAAATACATACCGCCACGGAACACTTCACCAACCCGCTCTATCTTGAAAGCGGACGTATTCTCGAACCGTACGATCTCATCTACGAGACGTACGGTGAACTCAACGAAGCAAAAAGCAACGTCATCGTCGTCTGCCACGCACTCACCGGCAGCCACCACGCTGCCGGAACCTACGAAGGAGACGTCAAACCCGGCTGGTGGGACGGTATGATCGGCGACGGCAAACCGATCGATACCCGTAAATATTTCGTCATCTGTGTCAATGTCATCGGCAGTTGTTTCGGATCAACCGGTCCGATGTCGGAAATGTACCCCAGCAGCGAGCGTTACCGTTTACGTTTTCCTGTCATCACAATCAGCGATATGGTCAAAGCACAACGTATTCTTTTCGATCGTATCGGGATTCATAAAGCGCACGCGGTCATCGGCGGCTCGATGGGTGGAATGCAGGCGCTCTGCTTTGCGATCGAACATCCCAACTTTGCGAAAAAACATATTGTACTTGCAAGCACATACGCCACACAACCGTGGGCGATCGCTTTCAACAAAGTCGCCAGAGAGGCGGTGATCAGAGATCCGGCATTTAAAAACGGTATGTACGATCCCGAAGAGATTCGCGAAAACGGGTTTCCGGGATTTGCAACCGGTAGAATGTGCGGGCACATCAGCTATCTGAGTCCGCAATCGATGCAGAAAAAATTCGGCAGGGATTATGTAGAAACAGACGGTCTGTACGAACTTTTCGGAAGGTTTCAGGTAGAGCGCTATCTCGACTACAACGGAATGAATTTCGTACAGTGGTTCGATCCGCTCAGTTTTCTCTATATCACCAAAGCGATCAATATCTTCGACGCGACACGAAACTACGACTCGCTGGAAGATTCACTCGGCAGAATCAACTCACAAATCTATCTGCTTTCGTTCAAAAGTGATCTGCTCTTTTTACCGGAAGAGATGGAGACCATACGTGATACATTACACAAGATAGGTAAAGGGAATCTGGTGTATTATGAAGAGATACAGAGCAACTACGGTCATGATGCTTTCCTGGTCGAACTCGACAAATTTTCAGATCGTGTCACACAGGCACTTGAGGAGTAAACGATGAGTGAAGAAAACGGTTTTGAGAAAAAGATCGCCCGCGCAAAAGAGATTCTCGAAAAACTGATGAATCCGGAAATCACGCTAAGTGAGAGTGTGACGCTGTACAAAGAGGGAATGAAAGAGCTTAAAGAGGCAACCAAACTTCTTGAAGAGGCGAAACTCCAGTTCGAGGAGCTGAACAAGGAGGAGTCATGAGAGTTGCCGCTCTCCAGCTTTCCACCCTGCCGCTAAGCAACAGCAAACTGGACAATTACCTGCAAAAGTGCAGCAAAAAAGGGGTGCGCGTCGTCGTACTTGCGGAGTACGTGCTCAATACCTTTTTCAAAGAGTTGCGCGAAATGCCAAAAATGATGATTGCCCAGCAAAGCAGCTCCAAAATCGAAGCCCTCTCCCTTTACGCATCCAGATACAATCTGATCATCATTGCCCCGGTCGTGCTTGTCGAGGAGGGAAAAATTTACAAAACGGTCGGTAAATTTACGCCGGAGGGAAGTGAATTTGTCCATCAAAATTTTCTGATCAACTACTCTCACTGGGACGAAGACAGCTTTTTTGATAACGAAAAGCGCGACACGATCTCATTTATCCGATTCGAGTATAATAACATCACCTTCGCCGCCATCAACGGGTTCGACATCCACTTTGATCAGGTCTGGATAGAGTTGGTCAAACAGGGGGTTGATGTCGTGCTGGTACCCTCCGTTTCGACCTTCGGATCCAATCAGCGATGGAATGAGATTCTCAAATCGCGGGCACTTTTGAACAGTATGTATATTCTCCGGGTCAATCGTGTAGGCACCTATTACGACGACGAAAGTCTTTGGAAGTTTTACGGAGAGACCTATCTGATCAATCCATTCGGAGAAATCGAAAAATCGCTCAACTCCAAAGAGGAGTTGCTCATGATCAATATTAATAAAGAAGAAGTGGAAGAGGCGCGACAGACCTGGAAATTTCAGGAACAACTCAAAATGCGAGCAATCATATGAACCGGTACTTTCACCGTCAAATCCAGCTTTGGGGCGAAGCAACCCAACAGCAGTTGCAAACCAAAGAGATTGCGATCATCGGCAGCGGAGGGCTGGGCTCTTCGCTGGGAATCGCACTGGGCAGCAGCGGTATCGGCAAGATACATCTGGTCGACTTTGACCGTGTCGAAGTGCACAATATCCATCGTCAAATCGCCTTTAAAACCGAGGATCAGGGACGTTTTAAAAGCGAGGCACTGGCGGAAACGATCGCTAAACGATGCGATTTTGTCGAACCGGTCTCTTTTACGGGTGACTTCGATGCATTCGCAAATTCCGGAATCCGTCCCGATCTGATCATCGACGCGACCGACAACCTTCCGACACGCGCAAAGATCGATAAATTTGCCAAATCGATCGAAAAGCCCTGGATTTACGGTTCCGTCGAAGCGTTTCACGGTCAGGTCTGTTTTTTCGACAAAAGCGATTTTTCCGCTTTCAATATCAGCGACAAAGCCCCCGCAGGTATTGCGGCACCGATCGTCATGCATATCGCCTCTTTGCAGGCGAACCTGGCACTGCGCTATCTGGCGGGATTGCCTGTCAAAAAAGATCTGCTCTACTATCTCTACTTTAACGACGAAGGAGAATTGATCACCCTAAAATTCAATATGCCGACAGGGGAATCATAAACGATGCCTGCAGATCTTGAAGTCGAAAAACGTGAAAAACTGGCACAGATCGAAGCACTTCTCAAACGCTACGGGGGTGAGCTTGAGATCTCCGAATATGTGCTGCGTTATCTCTCGCTCGAAGAGTTGGACAAGATCATCGCAAAACTTGTACATGAACAGGAGCATGTCATCGAAAATAACCGTGAATGGCTGGCACAACTGCGAAAAAAACTGTTCGAATCTTAACTAAACACCAAAATTTATGTTATAATATACTTAGGTACAGCAGGTGATTGCTGGCGTGAAGCCAGAGGAAAGTCCGGGCTGCAATGAGACAAGGTTCCATCTAACGGATGGCCGGGGAAACCCGAGGGCAAGTGCAACAGAAAGGAAACTTCCGTCTTACGGCGGTAAAGGTGAAACGGTGAGGTAAGAGCTCACCGGTACCCTGAGCAATCAGGGTAGCCAGGTAAACCCAACCTGCAGCAAGAAGCGCATGGTAAATGTCTCATATTTAGAGCGCTTCGCTGGAGCTCTTTTGTGAAAAAGAGTGCAGATAAATAATCACCCAACGACAGAACCCGGCTTATCGCTGTACCTTTGCTTCATGACCTCAACATCTAATTTTCAGATACAAACATTCTCTTCTTCTTTTTTGAGTACAATGGTAACCAGAAAAAATCTACGGAATAGCCTATGCAAAAAAAGACGGTATCCCTGGTACTTGGAAGCGGCGGCGCACGCGGTTACGCACATATCGGTGTCATCGAGGTGCTTGAAGAAGCCGGTTATGAAATACGCTCTATCTCCGGCTCTTCGATGGGTGCACTGGTCGGCGGCTTGTATGCCGCAGGTAAACTGCAGGATTACAAAGCCTGGGTACTCACACTCGATATCTTCGATGTTCTGAAACTGATCGACTTCTCTTTCGCCACCACCGGTGTCATCAAAGGTGACAGGGTATTTGACATCCTCGAACAACTGGTCGGAAAGGATGTAAAAATCGAAAATCTGCCTATTGATTTCACTGCCGTTGCGACCAATATCGATACCCAGAAAGAGATCTGGTTTCAGGAGGGTGACCTGCTGACCGCCATCAGAGCCTCTATCGCTATTCCGACCGTTTTCACTCCGGTTACGGCACAAAATCAGTTGCTGGTTGACGGCGGTATTCTAAACCCTCTGCCGACGGTCCCCCTCCTCTCGGACAATAACGATCTGCTGATCGCAGTTAATCTTAACGGTGAAAAGAGAGCGGATAAAAAGTTCATGAAACAGACGCATCAAGAAGAGCGCATCCAGGACAAACTCAGGGAGTTTTTGCAAAAGAATTTTTTCGAGGAGAAAGAGCAAGGTGAGATGAACTATTTTACAATCGTCTCCAAAACGATCGAGACAATGCAAAACCTGATCACCCGTTATGAACTGGCTGCACATCAACCGGATATCGTCATCGATATTCCCAAAAATCTTTGCGGATTTTATGAGTTTCATGAAGCCGAAAAAATCATCGCTTACGGCAGAGAAGTTGCAAAACAAAAACTGGCGGAATATCAAAAGCTCGAAAGCTTTGAAAAATAGAAACACCCTTTCTCTTTGACACCGTTAATATCAAAAATTTTTAGTGAAATAGCATTATTTTTTAAATGCAAATCAAGTAAAAATTGTTTATAATTACGTTAAAGATTCTATTATACAGGAGGAGATCATGAAACTGGACAACACTTTGATCATTGTAGCCGAT
>WGAE01000080.1 GCA_015489185.1 Campylobacterales bacterium | reverse complement strand
GTATTGTGTGGTTGATATGTTCTTTTCATCGTACCGTTCCTTTACTAATCTTTATGAAGTGGCGGATTTTACTCTATCCGCGCTTAAAAATTCATAAGAGACTATTTCGCCTCTTTTGCCTCTTTGAGCGCTTCGATCAGTTCGTCGAGATTGTCGTAGGGGATATGTGCTTTCCAGTCCGGCTCTTCGCTGTCCGCCTTGAGGGAAATACCGATGCTTACAACCGGAGCTGAGTTTGGTCCGTAGGGCTCTTCGATTCTTGAAATCGAGATTTGTCCCTCTTTCGTTCCTGCCAGTTTAAATGTTTTCAATACAGTGTTTTTTCCACCCATTCTTTCTCCTTTTTCAGATTTTTATGATTTGAGTAATTTTGCGATCTTTGCCTGCAGACGCAGCCAATCTTTATGTTTCATGAGCGGAAATCCGCTGTAGACATCCGGTTTGTCGATCGATTTGGTCACACCGCCTCTTGCCGCGATCGTGACGAAATCGCCGATTTTGAGATGTCCCGAAGTGGCGCTCTGACCACCCATCGTGACATTGCGTCCCAGTACGGTCGAACCGGAGAGACCGACCTGGGAGACGAGTATCGAATGCTCCCCGATTTCGCAGTTATGTCCGATCTGAATCAGGTTGTCGATTTTCGCCCCTTTTTTGATACGCGTGCTTCCGAAAACCGCACGGTCGATCGTTGTATTGGCGCCGATTTCGACATCATCTTCGATGACGACGTTGCCGTTATGGTAGATTTTGACATGTTCTCCGGTTCGGGTATGGGCATATCCGAAGCCGTCGCTGCCAACCACCGTTCCGGCGTGGATAATACAGCGTTTGCCGATCTGCACATCGTTGTAGAGGGTGACGTTTGGATGGATGATCGTATCATCTCCCACAACAACCTCCTCTCCGATGAAACTGCCCGCCAGAATTGTCACATTTTCGCCGATCACCGCACCGCTGCCGATATGAACATTTTCATCGATTCTTGCACTTTGTGCGATTTTCGGCGCCCCCGCATCACGTTTGAGCGGCTTTTGAAAATAGTAGCTTGCCTGCGCCATCTTCAGGTAGGGTTCCGGTGTCACAATCGCCTGTGTACCCTTGGGAAGTTTCTTCGCGAAGGTCTCTTTGACCAGTACGGCACCCGCACGGGTCTTTTCAAGCTCTGAAAGGTATTTCGGATTGTCAAAAAAAGAGATTTCATCGCCTGTTGCGTCCATGAGGGTGTTGATCCCCTTTACTTCGAAATCTTTACCCGAAAAGTCGATACCGATCTTTTCGCAAAGTGCTTGCAGACGCATCACTTCTCCATCGAGACGGAACCGCCGCGTACGACTTCGATCGGATCGAACTTCTTCATGATTTTGATAAAGTTTTGAATCCGCTGCGCGTCGTCAACCGCCATCACAATCAGCGTATCTTCACTCGCATTGGCGACAATACCGTTGTAACCGTTTAGAATCGCGTCGAGTCCGCTCAGGTTGGCGTCAAGCGGGATTTTAATCAGGACCATCTCCTTCTCGACGACCTCTTGTGTTTCAATTACTTTATAGGTCGGAATCAGTTTATGTAACTGTTTGGTGATCTGCTCGAGTACCCGCTCGCTTCCGCGTGTGACGATGGTGAAGCGTGAGAATTCGCTGTCTGGAATCGGCGCTACCGTTAACGATTCGATATTGTACCCTCTTCCGGCAAAAAGCCCTGCGATTCTGGACAGTACCGCCTCTTCGTTGATTACGATTACAGAGATGACTTTTCTGATCTCTTTCATTCTTCATCCTTATACTCAAGCATCATGTTATAAAGCGTACCGCCCGCAGGTACCATCGGCAAGACGTTTTCGAAACGATCTACTTTGACATCGATCATGACCGGTACTTCTTGTTTGATCGCATCTTCGAGTGCCGTATCAAACTCCTCTTTGGTTTCGACACGATACCCTTTTGCTCCGAAGCTTTCACATAACATCACGAAATCGGGCTGCATGCTCAGATCGGTTTCGGCATACCGCTTTTCGTAGAAGAAAGTTTGCCACTGGCGTACCATTCCCAGAAAATTGTTATTCAGGATGATATTGATCGCGGGAAGTTTATGTTCTACTGCCGTCATCAACTCCTGAATATTCATCAAAATGGAGCCGTCACCGGTGATGTTGATACTGATTTTATCGATACCCCGCTCTTTATGGTACTGGGCAACCCCCATCGCGGCAGGGAAACCGAAGCCCATCGTTCCGAGGCCGCCGCTGGTGATCATCTGTCTGGGGAACGAAAAGGGGTAAAACTGCGCCGCCCACATCTGATGCTGTCCGACGTCGGTGGAGATGACCGCTTTTTCGCCAAGGAGTTCACCGATACGCTCGATAACCCACTGCGGTTTGATCGCACCGCCTTTATCTTCGTAAGAGAGCGGATGGATCTCATCGTAGCGTTTGAGAAGTCCCCGCCAGTTTTCATATTTGGCGGCGTCGATCTTCTCTTTGGCAAGATCGACCATCGTCTCCAGTACGTTTTTCAGATCCCCGACGATCGGATAGTCGACATGGACAATCTTGCCGATGCTGCTTGGATCGATATCGACATGGATGATTTTGGCATGTTTGGCAAACTCATCCAGACGCCCGGTTACTCTGTCGTCAAAACGCGGTCCGAGCGCGATCATCAGATCCGCTTCGCTCATCGCCATATTGGAGGCATAGTTTCCATGCATACCGACCATACCCAGCAGCAACGGATCGTCGTATCTAAGCGCGCCTCGTGCCATCAGGGTTTCGACCGCCGGGATTCCCGTGATTTTTGCAAATTCACGTACCAGATCGGTCGCTCCCGCGCTGATCAGTCCGCCACCAAGATAGAGAATCGGTTTTTTACTGGAAGCGATTGCGTCGATCGCTTTGTGGATCTGACGGCTATTCCCTTTATAATGGGGTTTATAGGTTTTAAGACTGATCTCTTTGGGATAGTCAAATTCGCCGATCTGTGCGGTAATATCTTTGGGGATGTCGACATGTACAGGACCGGGACGCCCGCTTCGCGCCAGATAGAACGCCTCTTTGAGAATACGCGGCAGATCTTTGATATCCTTGACCAGATAGTTGTGTTTCGTACAGGGACGGCTGATACCGATCGCGTCGATCTCCTGGAACGCATCGGTACCGATCATTGTGATGGGTACCTGTCCGCTGATGACCACAAGCGGAATTGAATCGGTATAGGCGGTCGCGAGACCGGTAACAGCGTTGGTAAAGCCGGGACCGCTGGTGACGATCGCGACACCCACTTCACCGCTTGCTCTGGCGTATCCGTCCGCGGCATGTACCGCCGCCTGTTCATGACGTGTGAGTATATGTTTGAAAGCTCTCTCTTTGTACATTTCGTCGTAGACGTTCATGATCGCACCGCCCGGGTATCCGAAGGCAACTTTGACACCCTCTTTGTGCAGTGCTTCGATCACCATCTGTGAGCCTGACATCTTCATGTAAATTCCTAAAGTACGTAGTTTTTCAGGGAATTATAACCAAAAAAGATAAAGGGACGCTCCAAACGCAGACAAGTATCGATCAGAGCGGTGCCACCTGTGTTAAATTTGTATCACGTGGGAATTTTCTGCCGCCGGCGTTGCGTTTTTTCTGTAGCTGCCGTAAACGTTCAAGCAATGTATCGATATCAATACGCTCTTTGATATCGAGTTTCAAAATGTAGATGAAGTCGACATCGATCATGTATTTTTTGAGGATATATTGTCTAAGCAACGCTTTAAAACGTTCTTTTCCTTTGGAAGTAAAAAGATCTTCAAGATAAAAACTGCTGATGACGACATTGAGGGCATCGAGGAGTTTGTAGTCGGCGGCGCGTACGTTTTCGCCCTCAAACATGACTGAGAGTTCGATTTTTTTGAGTTTATTACCCTCTTTCGAGAAGATATCCGCCTCGAAATCGGGCACTTTATAGAGCTCCCCGAAAAGGAGGGAGCTTGCAAAAAGGAGTGGAATGAGAACTCTCAGCATAATTTTAGAGTGTCTTTTCTAACAGTTGGTAAACACGTTTGGAGAAATCGACCGGATCATCGATTTTCATCCCTTCGCTCAATTTGGCGACATCAAGCAATATATGTGCGACATCGTCGAGTTTCGCATCGCTTTTTGCCTCTTTGACTTTTTTGAAGATTTCATGATCTGGGTTGATCTCCAGAATCGGTTTGACTTTCGGCAGATCTGTTTGTCCCATCTGTCGGAGCATCTGCTGCATCGCGTAATCGGGATCGTTTTTATCGTAAACCAGTACCGCAGGTGCGTTTTTGAGGCGGGCGGTTACTTTGACATCCTTGACTTCATCTTTGAGTAACTCTTTCATTTTGACGATGATTTCGGCATACGCTTTTTTCGCCTCTTCAAGCTTCTCTTTGTCCGCCTCTTCCGCTTCGGTCGAGTTGACTGCGGTAAGCGGGTGCTCTTTATACATATGAATGTTCGGAATCACGAGCGGATCGACATCGTCGTCCATCAAAAGTACTTCGATTCCCTTTTCGTTAAACGACTCAAGCAGCGGTGAGGCTTTGAGCATCTTTGCATCTTCACCGATGATATAGAAGATCTCTTTCTGCCCCTCCTGCATCTCTTTGACATATGTCTCAAAATCGACCAGTTCATCGCGTTTGCTTGATTTGAAAAGGAGCAGATCGAGCAGCAGATCCTTGAACTCGAATTCACTCATGATCCCCTCTTTAAGGACTTTACCGAACGTGTTCCAGAACTTCAGATATTTCTCAAAATCGTTCTCTTTGAGCTTTTTGAGTTCTGTCAAAATCTTTTTGGTCGACGCTTTTTTGACTTTGGAGAGGATCACATTTTGCTGGAGCATTTCACGGCTGACATTGAGCGGCAGATCCTCCACATCGACGATACCTCTGACAAAACGCAAATAGGTCGGCAGCAACTCTTTGTCGTCATCGGTGATAAAGACGCGTTTGACGTAGAGTTTGAGTCCGGATTGATAATCGACGCGATAAAGATCAAACGGTGCGGTTTGCGGAATATAAAAGAGTGTTGTATATTCGAGTGTTCCCTCCGCTTTGGTATGGATCCACAGCAGCGGATCTTCGTTGTCGTGGGAGATCGTTTTATAGAAATCTTTATACTCCTCTTCGCTGATCTGACTTTTCGGAAGTCTCCAGAGTGCGGAAGCCTTATTGATCTGCTCGACGACACGCTCTTTTTTGCCCTCTTTTTCGACTTCATGATCGAGATAGATCGGGAACGGAATATGGTTGGAGTATTTTTCTACAATCGCTTTGATACGATAAGGTTCAAGAAACTCCTCTTCTCCTTCTCTCAGCCAAAGTGTGATCTCGGTGCCGTGTTCCTCTTTTTTCGCCTCTTTGATCTCATACTCGCTGCCGCCGCTGCTGACCCAAAGATGTGCGGTTTTGGTACCCGCTTTTTTAGTGAGTACTTCCACTTTTTCAGCCACCATAAAAGCGGAATAGAAACCGACACCGAACTGTCCGATCAGGGCGGAATCTTTTTTCGCGTCACCGGTCAGTTTTTCAACAAACGATTTCGTGCCGCTTCTGGCGATTGTTCCCAGGTTCTTCTTCAGATCCGCTTCGCTCATACCGATACCCGTATCGGCGATTGTCAGGGCCTTTTTCTCTTTGTCTATCCGAATATCGATACGCGGCTCATACTCGAGCGACTTATATTTGTCGTCCGTTAGCGTCAGATATTTGAGTTTATCGAGCGCGTCGGAAGCATTGGAGATAAGTTCGCGCAAAAAGATCTCTTTGTTTGAGTAAAGTGAGTGAATCATCAGATTCAAAA